>CAJNCB010000003.1:0-153143 GCA_905221155.1 bacterium
GGAAGTAGCTCAGCTTGGTAGAGTACTTGGTTTGGGACCAAGGTGTCGCAGGTTCGAATCCTGTCTTCCCGATTCATTACAGAGATATGTAAGCGTATCTTTTTTGTTTTTAACTAGATATTATATACATTAAGAGAGAATCAGTTTGCTTCTCTCTTTTTTAATTTCAGTAATTCATTTTGATCGCGTATACTTTTTGTTTCCTGATTTGTTCAATGAATACTGTAGTTTAGGTACATAAATTAAAATTTAACAGATTGTATAATTCTTATAAACTTTTAAGAAAGTAATTGAAGAGTTCTTTGTTCTGACTATAATATATCTGTTTGTACGATAAAAATTTCCGCTCTTTTGATTTTAAATGCGTATTAGTTTACGTTATAGTCTAAATTTGATATCACTTTGACGGAGGTACTATAGATTCTTTTCTACTCTGTGTCTTGTTGTGTAATGTTTCTTGATTCTTTTAAATAGAATCTTTTATGACATTTGTCATATTTCCTAGTGACAGAAGAATCTAGCCCCGCTAATTTCAAAAAACTATAATTAAAGTATGAAATGGAGGAAGAAGAGATGAAGAATAAAATGATTGTCGCAATGAGTTTAGTAGCAGCAGGAGTCATGACTTATCTCATGTTTTCAGGATTGGATGAAGATTTCTATCATTTTCCTTGGGAGCTATTTGCAGGATTTGGAATGATGTCCTGGCTTATCCGAGAAGGTTTGAAATTGGTCTCAGATGTGAAAAAGGAGTTTGAAAAATGAAAAAAGCGATTCTCTATCTTTTTATTGGACTATCACTAGTGGTATGGTTGGTAGAAATGTTTACAGGTTGGTTTGATCAAGCCTTCCTTCACCAATTCATCCGTGGTGCCTGGGGATTAGGATTTATGATTTTATCGCCTTTCCGATGGGAAAGGAGTGGCTGAAAGGAGAATATCATGAACATGATTAAGGTAGAAACCTTAAATAAAATCATCAAGGGCAAGGCTATTTTGAAGGATATTTCCTTTGAGGTAGCTGAAGGTGAATGCATTGCCTTGATTGGGCCAAATGGAGCTGGTAAGACGACACTCTTGGACTGTTTGCTTGGAGATAAATTGCTCACCAGTGGGCAAGTATCCATCCAAGGCTTGCCAGTGACGAGTTCTAAGTTAGACTACACAAGATCCTACCTGCCTCAAGAAAATGTCATCGTTCAGAAATTAAAGGTCAAAGAGTTGATTGCTTTCTTTCAACGTATCTATCCAAATCCCTTGAGTAACCAGGAAATCGATCAACTATTGCAATTTGACCAGCAACAGAAAGAGCAATTTGCAGAAAAATTGTCAGGTGGACAAAAGCGTCTTTTCTCTTTTGTCTTGACCTTAATTGGGCGACCAAAGCTAGTCTTTTTAGATGAGCCGACTGCGGCCATGGATACTTCAACCCGTCAACGCTTTTGGGAAATTGTTCAGGAACTAAAAGCTAAGGGAGTTACCATTCTCTATTCCTCCCATTATATCGAAGAGGTAGAGCATACAGCGGACCGAATCTTGGTCTTGAATAAGGGAGAGTTGATTCGCGATACAACACCTCTAGCCATGCGCAGTGAGGAGATTGAAAAGCACTTTATCCTTCCTCTAGCATACAAGGAAGTCATTGAGCAGTCTAACTTGGTTGAAAACTGGTCACAAAAACAAGATGCTTTGCAAGTAGTTACACGTGAAGCGGATGCTTTTTGGCAACTGTTAGTGCAAGCAGGATGTAGGATTCAAGAAATTGAAGTCAATAATCGTAGCTTGTTGGATACAATCTTTGAAGAAACACAAAAGGGAGATGACTAAGATGAAACGATGGATCGCACTAAACAAGATAGAATTTCTATTGACCAAACGACAATTAGTCTATTATCTATTATCCGTAGGGATGCCGACAGCCTTCTATTTATTCTTTTCAGGCATGTACCAGGACACACCAGGTGGACCCGCGAATTTTATGCGTGATTACCTTATCTCTATGACTGCCTTTTCCATGATGTCGACAGCTATCTTCTCATTCCCAGCTGTTTTACATACAGATAAAATCAACAACTGGCAGAAAACATTGCGCCATACTCCGGTAAATATGGTAGAATATTATCTATCAAAGATAACAAGTATGATGGTTGATTATTTGGTCTCAATCCTAGTTGTTTTCTCAGTTGGGCACTTGGTCAGAGGTGTGGATATGCCTTTAGGAAGCTGGATTGGGGCTGCGCTCTTGCTGATAGTAGGAAGTGTAGCTTTTGTAGCGCTTGGCTTGACCTTGACACTCTTGCCTTCTAGTCAGCTGATGTCTGTCGTGGGCAATCTTCTCTATCTAGGCTTGGCTGTTTTAGGCGGACTCTGGATGCCCATCTCTTTATTTCCAGACTGGATGCAAGCAATCGGGGAGTGCCTACCAACTTATCAGTTGATGGAGTTGCTCAAGACCTTCTTAAATGAGGGTGGCATCAATCTATCAGCCACAGTTTATCTACTTGTTTTTTCAGCAGTTTTGTTTGGTTTGACCATTTACCTTCAAGGTCATAAGGAGAATGCTTAATGCTTGAAAGACTAAAAAGCATAGACTATATGTATTGGGCCAGTTTGATTTTTATGGTTTTTCCCATCGTTCCTGTAGTGACTGGGGAGCTTGCTGTCTGGCATTTATTGATTGATATTCTGTTTGTCTTGGCTTACTTAGGTGTTTTAACCACCAAGAGTCAGCGTTTATCCTGGCTCTGTTGGGTGATTATGCTAGCCTATGTAGCTGGGAATACTGCCTTTGTTGGTGTAAATTATATCTGGTTCTTCTTTTTCCTTGCCAATCTCTTAATTTATCATTTCGGCGTACGTAGTTTTAATTCTTTACATGTCCGGACTTTTCTCCTTGCTCAAGTCCTTGTTGTGGGGCAACTTTTGATTTTTCAGGAAGTTGAAGTTGAGTTTCTAGTCTATCTGCTTGGAATTATCACTTTTATCGATTTAATGACTTTTGGCTTGGTTCGGATTCGTATTGTGGAGGATTTGAAAGAAGCTCAGGCTAAGCAAAATGCGCAGATAAATCTATTGCTTGCTGAAAATGAACGCAGTCGTATCGGTCAAGATTTGCATGATAGTCTGGGGCATACCTTTGCTATGATTAGTGTTAAAACTGATCTAGCCTTGCAGTTATTTCAAATACAGGCTTATCCACAGGTGGAAAAGGAATTAAGAGAAATACAGCAAATTAGCAAAGAATCAATGCGTGAAGTGCGAACCATTGTGGAAAATCTTAAGTCTAGAACTTTGACATCCGAACTAGAGACTGTGAAAAAGATGTTAGAAATTGCTGGAATTGAGGTGGAAATAGCTAATCAACTAGATACAGCTAGCTTAACTCAGGAATTGGAGTCAACGGCTTCCATGATTTTGCTTGAATTAGTGACCAACATCATCAAACATGCTAAAGCGTCTAAAGTCTACTTGAAATTAGAACGGACAGAGAAAGAACTCATTCTAACAGTGAGAGATGATGGCTGTGGCTTTACTTCTATAAAGGGGGATGACCTCCATACAGTTAGAGATCGTGTTCTTCCATTTTCGGGAGAAGTAAAGGTAATTAGTTGGAAACAACCGACAGAAGTTCAGGTTCGACTACCTTATAAGGAGAGAAAGTAGATGAAAGTATTAGTCGCAGAAGATCAAAGTATGTTGCGAGATGCCATGTGCCAGTTGCTCACACTTCAACCGGATGTAGAGTCTGTCTTTCAAGCCAATAATGGGCAAGAAGCAATCCAACTATTAGAAAAGGAGTCTGTAGATATCGCCATCCTTGACGTAGAAATGCCTGTTAAGACAGGTCTTGAAGTCTTGGAGTGGATACGAGCAGAAAAGCTTGAAACAAAGGTGGTTGTGGTGACGACCTTCAAGCGTCCTGGGTATTTTGAACGTGCGGTCAAGGCCAGAGTAGATGCTTATGTATTAAAAGAAAGAAACATTGCAGACCTCATGCAAACCTTGCACACTGTCCTAGAGGGACGCAAGGAGTATTCGCCTGAATTGATGGAAGTGGTGATGACGCATCCCAATCCATTAACGGAGCAAGAAATCGCAGTTTTAAAGGGAATTGCTCAGGGCTTCTCTAACCAAGAAATTGCAGATCAACTTTATTTATCAAACGGAACAGTCCGAAACTATGTCACCAATATTCTTTCGAAACTAGATGCAGGTAATCGAACAGAGGCAGCTAATATCGCGAAAGAATCTGGTTGGTTGTGATGATATAATTTTTTTGAACATTATGTGCTAAAATTGATGGGATTGAATGCAACAATACTAACTTTAGGAGGGTAGGATTCCTCCTTTTTATTTTTTGGGGAGCACTACAAAAGAGCTAAAATTAACAATAAAAAAGAAAAACGTCTTGACAACCAAGGGAAAAATTTGTTACAATAATAGACGGTACTTTTTACTTTTGGTCTCTCAAGAGTGTACAGGGACGTGCTGACAAATGTTGCAAAAGTACACACAGATGATAGCTGTCACCAAGTGTATCATCACCAAAAATAAAAAAACACAGGAGAATGTAGATGCCTACAATTAACCAATTGGTTCGCAAACCGCGTAAATCAAAAGTAGAAAAATCTAAATCACCAGCTTTGAACGTTGGTTACAACAGTCATAAAAAAGTTCAAACAAACGTTTCTTCACCACAAAAACGTGGTGTTGCAACTCGTGTTGGAACAATGACACCTAAAAAACCTAACTCAGCCCTTCGTAAATTCGCTCGTGTACGTTTGAGCAACCTTATCGAAGTTACTGCCTACATCCCAGGTATCGGACACAACTTGCAAGAGCACAGTGTGGTGCTTCTTCGTGGTGGACGTGTAAAAGACCTTCCAGGGGTACGTTACCATATCGTCCGTGGTGCACTTGATACCGCAGGTGTTAACGATCGTAAACAAGGCCGTTCTAAATACGGTACTAAACGTCCAAAAGCATAAGGAAAGGGGATAAAGAGAAATGAGTCGTAAAAATAGAGCTCCAAAACGTGACGTATTGCCAGATCCGCTTTACAATTCACAACTAGTTACTCGTCTTATCAACCGCGTTATGCTTGATGGTAAACGTGGTACAGCTGCTTCAATCGTTTACGGTGCCTTTGAGCAAATCAAAGAAGCTACTGGTAACGACGCACTTGAAGTATTTGAAACAGCTATGGAAAACATCATGCCTGTACTTGAAGTACGTGCACGTCGTGTTGGTGGTTCTAACTACCAAGTCCCAGTTGAAGTTCGTCCAGAACGTCGTACAACACTTGGACTTCGTTGGTTGGTAACAATCGCTCGTCTTCGTGGTGAACACACAATGCAAGACCGTCTTGCAAAAGAAATCTTGGATGCTGCTAACAACACTGGTGCAGCTGTTAAGAAACGTGAAGACACTCACCGTATGGCTGAAGCTAACCGTGCATTCGCACACTTCCGTTGGTAAAATCATGATGCTAGGAACGGTAAGGATGCAAGGTGAAAATAGGAAACTGACGCAGTATTCGAGGAATACAAGGAAGTTTATCTTTTTCACACAGCATCCCGTTTCGGCTCAAATCGGCTAATTAACTTTAGCCCGAGTTCAACTCAACTTACCATCTCGTAAGTTGAAACCAACAATAGCATGAAAACATTGAGAACGGGTAGGTCCTGCCTATCCGTTTTTATTAAAATCGTGTTATAATAGAATAGAAATCAAAAATAAATAGGAGAAACAAACCTCATGGCACGCGAATTTTCACTTGAAAAAACTCGTAATATCGGTATCATGGCTCACGTCGATGCTGGTAAAACAACAACTACTGAGCGTATTCTTTACTACACTGGTAAAATCCACAAAATCGGTGAAACTCACGAAGGTGCGTCGCAAATGGACTGGATGGAGCAAGAGCAAGAGCGTGGTATCACTATCACATCTGCTGCGACAACAGCTCAATGGAACAACCACCGCGTAAACATCATCGACACACCAGGACACGTGGACTTCACAATCGAAGTACAACGTTCTCTTCGTGTATTGGATGGTGCGGTTACCGTTCTTGACTCACAATCAGGTGTTGAGCCTCAAACTGAAACAGTTTGGCGTCAAGCAACTGAGTATGGAGTTCCACGTATCGTATTTGCCAACAAAATGGACAAAATCGGTGCTGACTTCCTTTACTCTGTAAGCACACTTCACGATCGTCTTCAAGCAAATGCCCACCCAATCCAATTGCCAATCGGTTCTGAAGATGACTTCCGTGGTATCATCGACTTGATTAAGATGAAAGCTGAAATCTATACTAACGACCTTGGTACAGATATCCTTGAAGAAGACATCCCAGCTGAATACCTTGACCAAGCTCAAGAATACCGTGAAAAATTGATCGAAGCAGTTGCTGAAACTGACGAAGAATTGATGATGAAATACCTCGAAGGTGAAGAAATCACTAACGAAGAATTGAAAGCTGGTATCCGTAAAGCGACTATCAACGTTGAATTCTTCCCAGTATTGTGTGGTTCTGCCTTCAAGAACAAAGGTGTTCAATTGATGCTTGATGCGGTTATTGACTACCTTCCAAGCCCACTTGACATCCCAGCAATCAAGGGTATTAACCCAGATACAGACGCTGAAGAAACTCGTCCAGCATCTGACGAAGAGCCATTTGCAGCTCTTGCCTTCAAGATCATGACTGACCCATTCGTAGGTCGTTTGACATTCTTCCGTGTTTACTCAGGTGTGCTTCAATCAGGTTCTTACGTATTGAACACTTCTAAAGGTAAACGTGAACGTATCGGACGTATCCTTCAAATGCACGCTAACAGCCGTCAAGAAATCGACACTGTTTACTCAGGTGATATCGCTGCTGCCGTTGGTTTGAAAGATACTACAACTGGTGACTCATTGACAGATGAAAAAGCTAAAATCATCCTTGAGTCAATCAACGTTCCAGAACCAGTTATCCAATTGATGGTTGAGCCAAAATCTAAAGCTGACCAAGACAAGATGGGTATCGCCCTTCAAAAATTGGCTGAAGAAGATCCAACATTCCGCGTTGAAACAAACGTTGAAACTGGTGAAACAGTTATCTCTGGTATGGGTGAACTTCACCTTGATGTCCTTGTTGATCGTATGCGTCGTGAGTTCAAAGTTGAAGCGAACGTAGGTGCTCCTCAAGTATCTTACCGTGAAACATTCCGCGCTTCTACTCAAGCACGTGGATTCTTCAAACGTCAGTCTGGTGGTAAAGGTCAATTCGGTGATGTATGGATTGAATTTACTCCAAACGAAGAAGGTAAAGGATTCGAATTCGAAAATGCAATCGTCGGTGGTGTGGTTCCTCGTGAATTTATCCCAGCGGTTGAAAAAGGTTTGGTAGAATCTATGGCTAACGGTGTTCTTGCAGGTTACCCAATGGTTGACGTTAAAGCCAAGCTTTACGATGGTTCATACCACGATGTCGACTCATCTGAAACTGCCTTCAAGATTGCGGCTTCACTTGCCCTTAAAGAAGCTGCTAAATCAGCACAACCAGCTATCCTTGAGCCAATGATGCTTGTAACAATCACTGTTCCAGAAGAAAACCTTGGTGATGTTATGGGTCACGTAACTGCTCGTCGTGGACGTGTTGATGGTATGGAAGCACACGGTAACAGCCAAATCGTTCGTGCTTACGTTCCACTTGCTGAAATGTTCGGTTACGCAACAGTTCTTCGTTCTGCATCTCAAGGACGTGGTACATTCATGATGGTATTTGACCACTACGAAGATGTACCTAAGTCAGTACAAGAAGAAATCATTAAGAAAAACAAAGGTGAAGACTAATCAGCCCTCACTCTAGAAGGAAGTCACTTAGTGGCTTCCTTTTGTCTTTAGAAAATACCTCTAAATATGGTAAAATAGTAGGAGAATAATGTGAGGAAAATGAATGTCAAACAGTTTTGAAATTTTGATGAATCAACTGGGGATGCCTGCTGAAATGAGACAGGCTCCTGCTTTATCACATGCTGATATTGAACGAGTTGTGGTTCATAAAATTAGTAAGGTATGGGAGTTTCATTTCGTATTTTCTAATATTTTACCGATTGAAATCTTTTTAGAATTAAAGAAGGGTTTGAGTGAGGAATTTTCTAAGACAGGTAATAAAGCTATTTTTGAAATCAAGGCTCTGTCTCAAGATTTTTCAAACCAACTTTTGCAGGCCTATTATAGAGAGGCTTTTTCTGAGGGGCCATGTGCTAGTCAAGGCTTTAAATCTCTTTATCAGAATTTGCGAGTTCGTGCTGAAGGCAATCAACTCTTTATTGAAGGCTCTGAGGCGATTGATAAGGAACATTTTAAGAAAAATCATCTTCCTAATTTAGCGAAACAACTTGAAAAATTTGGATTTCCAACTTTCAACTGTCAAGTAGAGAAAAATGATGTACTGACCCAAGAGCAGGAAGAAGCCTTTCATGCTGAAAATGAGCAGATTGTTCAAGCGGCCAATGAGGAAGCGCTCCGTGCTATGGAGCAACTGGAACAGATGGCACCTCCTCCAGCGGAAGAGAAACCAGCCTTTGATTTTCAAGCCAAAAAAGCCGCAGCTAAACCCAAGCTGGATAAGGCTGAGATTACTCCTATGATCGAAGTGACGACTGAGGAAAATCGTCTGGTCTTTGAAGGGGTTGTTTTTGATGTAGAGCAAAAAGTGACCAGAACAGGTCGTGTTTTAATCAACTTTAAAATGACGGACTACACTTCAAGTTTTTCTATGCAAAAGTGGGTTAAAAATGAGGAAGAGGCTCAGAAATTTGACCTCATCAAGAAAAATTCTTGGCTCCGAGTGCGTGGGAATGTGGAGATGAATAACTTCACACGTGATTTGACTATGAACGTGCAGGATGTGCAGGAAGTTGTTCACTATGAGCGGAAAGATTTGATGACAGAAGGTGAGCGTCGGGTTGAGTTTCATGCTCATACTAATATGTCGACCATGGATGCTCTGCCAGAAGTAGAGGAGATCGTTGCGACAGCTGCTAAGTGGGGACACAAGGCTGTTGCCATCACGGACCACGGGAATGTTCAATCCTTCCCACACGGATATAAGGCGGCTAAGAAAGCGGGAATCCAGCTAATCTATGGAATGGAAGCTAATATCGTGGAGGACCGTGTCCCTATCGTCTATAACGAAGTGGAGATGGACTTGTCAGAAGCGACCTACGTGGTTTTTGACGTGGAAACGACAGGACTTTCAGCTATCTATAATGATTTGATTCAGGTTGCGGCTTCTAAGATGTATAAGGGGAATGTCATTGCTGAATTTGATGAATTTATCAATCCTGGGCATCCCTTGTCAGCCTTTACCACGGAGTTAACTGGTATTACAGATGATCATGTCAAAAATGCCAAACCACTGGAACAAGTTCTGCAAGAATTCCAAGAATTTTGCAAGGATACAGTCTTAGTCGCCCACAATGCGACCTTTGACGTTGGCTTTATGAATGCCAATTATGAGCGTCATGGTCTTCCAAGGATTAGCCAACCAGTTATTGATACGCTGGAGTTTGCTAGAAATCTCTATCCTGAGTATAAACGTCATGGTTTGGGACCTTTGACTAAGCGTTTTGGTGTGGCCTTGGAACATCACCACATGGCCAACTACGATGCGGAAGCGACTGGTCGTCTACTTTTCATTTTTATAAAAGAGGTGGCAGAAAAACATGGTGTGACTGATCTAGCTAGACTCAACATTGATTTGATTAGTCCAGATTCTTACAAAAAAGCTCGGATTAAGCATGCAACTATTTATGTCAAGAATCAGGTAGGTCTAAAAAATATCTTTAAGCTAGTTTCTTTGTCCAATACCAAGTATTTTGAAGGGGTGCCACGAATTCCGAGAACAGTTCTAGATGCCCATCGGGAAGGTTTGATTTTAGGTTCAGCTTGCTCTGAAGGTGAAGTTTTTGATGCAGTCGTTTCCCAAGGTGTGGATGCGGCGGTTGAGGTGGCCAAGTATTATGACTTTATCGAGGTCATGCCACCAGCTATCTATGCCCCCTTGATTGCCAAGGAGCAGGTCAAGGATATGGAAGAACTCCAGACCATTATCAAGAGTTTGATAGAGGCTGGAGAACGCCTTGGCAAGCCCGTTTTGGCTACGGGAAATGTCCACTATATCGAACCAGAAGAAGAAATTTACCGTGAAATTATTGTCCGAAGTTTGGGTCAGGGAGCGATGATTAACCGAACTATCGGTCATGGAGAACATGCCCAACCGGCACCACTTCCAAAGGCTCATTTTAGAACGACTAATGAGATGTTGGATGAATTTGCCTTCTTGGGAGAGGAACTGGCACGCAAACTAGTTATTGAAAATCCCAATGCCTTGGCAGATATCTTTGAACCTGTTGAGGTTGTTAAGGGGGACTTGTATACGCCTTTCATCGACAAGGCTGAAGAAACAGTTGCCGAGCTTACCTACAAGAAGGCCTTTGAGATTTATGGAAATCCACTGCCTGATATCGTTGATTTGCGAATTGAAAAGGAATTAACTTCTATTCTGGGGAATGGATTTGCCGTGATTTATCTGGCATCGCAGATGCTGGTGCAACGTTCCAATGAACGGGGTTACTTGGTTGGTTCCCGTGGATCTGTTGGGTCCAGTTTCGTTGCGACCATGATTGGGATTACAGAGGTCAATCCTCTCTCTCCTCACTATGTCTGTGGTCAGTGTCAGTACAGTGAGTTTATCACCGATGGTTCTTACGGTTCAGGATTTGATATGCCCAATAAGGACTGTCCTAAATGTGGTCACAAACTAAGTAAAAACGGACAGGATATTCCTTTCGAGACCTTCCTTGGTTTTGATGGGGATAAGGTTCCCGATATTGACTTGAACTTCTCGGGAGAAGATCAGCCTAGTGCTCACTTGGATGTACGTGATATTTTTGGTGAGGAATATGCCTTCCGTGCAGGAACAGTTGGTACAGTAGCTGCCAAGACCGCTTATGGATTTGTCAAGGGCTATGAGCGAGATTATGGCAAGTTTTATCGTGATGCAGAGGTGGAACGTCTAGCCCAGGGAGCTGCTGGTGTCAAACGAACGACAGGACAACACCCAGGGGGAATCGTTGTTATTCCTAACTACATGGATGTCTACGATTTTACGCCTGTCCAGTATCCAGCAGATGATGTCACGGCTGAATGGCAAACGACCCACTTTAACTTCCACGATATCGATGAGAACGTCCTCAAACTCGATGTACTGGGACATGATGATCCGACCATGATTCGGAAACTGCAGGACTTGTCTGGGATTGACCCTAATGAAATTCCTATGGATGACGAAGGCGTAATGGCCCTCTTTTCTGGGACTGATGTGCTAGGAGTGACACCTGAGCAAATCGGAACGCCTACGGGCATGCTGGGAATTCCAGAGTTTGGGACCAACTTTGTACGTGGAATGGTGGACGAGACGCACCCAACGACTTTTGCGGAGTTACTACAGCTCTCAGGTCTGTCCCACGGTACTGACGTTTGGCTGGGCAATGCCCAAGATTTGATTAAACAAGGGATTGCTGACCTATCGACTGTTATCGGTTGTCGGGACGACATCATGGTTTACCTCATGCATGCTGGTCTTGAACCTAAGATGGCCTTTACTATCATGGAGCGAGTACGTAAGGGCTTGTGGCTGAAGATTTCAGAAGAGGAACGCAATGGCTACATCGAAGCCATGAAGGCTAATAAGGTGCCAGAGTGGTATATCGAGTCCTGTGGGAAAATTAAGTACATGTTCCCTAAAGCCCATGCGGCAGCCTACGTTATGATGGCCTTGCGTGTAGCTTACTTCAAGGTTCACCATCCCATTTATTATTACTGTGCTTACTTCTCAATCCGTGCTAAGGCCTTTGATATCAAGACCATGGGTGCGGGCTTGGAGGCTATCAAGCGCAGAATGGAAGAAATCGCTGAAAAACGGAAGAACAATGAGGCATCTAATGTGGAGATTGACCTCTATACAACTCTTGAGATTGTCAATGAAATGTGGGAACGTGGTTTCAAGTTTGGGAAGTTAGACCTCTACCGTAGTGATGCGACTGAATTCATCATTGACGGAGATACACTGATTCCACCATTTGTTGCTATGGATGGTCTGGGAGAGAACGTTGCCAAGCAATTGGTGCGAGCACGACAAGAGGGAGAATTCCTCTCTAAAACAGAACTACGCAAACGTGGCGGACTCTCATCAACTTTGGTTGAAAAGATGGATGAAATGGGCATTCTCGGCAATATGCCAGAGGATAATCAGTTGAGTTTGTTTGATGAGTTGTTTTAAGTGCTAGTAATGGAGGGATTTTGATGAAACTAAGAATTTTTGCAGAAGATAAGCCGGCTGATAAGGTGTTTGAGTATCAATTAGAACTTGCTGATCAGACAATTCTTCTATCAACAGCACTCTTGTCAGGTGCTATTGCTTTAGCAGGATTATTCTCTGCTTTGAAAGAAAAATAAAAATAGAAAAGAGAAAATAACATGGTTTTACCAAATTTTAAAGAAAATCTAGAAAAATATGCGAAATTGTTGGTTGCGAACGGAATCAATGTGCAACCTGGTCACACTTTGGCTCTCTCTATCGATGTGGAGCAACGTGAGTTGGCGCATTTGATCGTGAAAGAAGCTTATGCCTTGGGTGCGCATGAGGTTATCGTTCAGTGGACAGATGATGTCATTAACCGTGAGAAATTCCTCCATGCGTCGATGGAGCGTCTGGACAATGTGCCAGAATACAAGATTGCTGAGATGAACTATCTCTTGGATAACAAGGCTAGCCGTCTCGGAGTTCGTTCTTCTGACCCAGGTGCCTTGAACGGAGTGGATGCTGATAAGCTATCAGCTTCTGCTAAAGCAATGGGATTTGCCATGAAGCCAATGCGTATCGCAACTCAATCTAACAAGGTTAGCTGGACTGTAGCAGCCGCTGCTGGGCTTGAGTGGGCTAAGAAGGTATTTCCAAATGCTGCGAGCGATGAAGAAGCAGTCGATCTCCTTTGGGACCAAATTTTCAAAACTTGCCGTGTCTACGAAGAAGATCCTGTTAAGGCTTGGGAAGAGCATGCAGCTATCCTCAAGAGCAAGGCTGATATGCTTAATAAGGAGCAATTTTCAGCCCTTCACTATACAGCGCCAGGGACAGATTTGACCCTTGGTTTGCCAAAGAACCACGTTTGGGAATCAGCTGGTGCTATCAATGCACAAGGAGAAGGATTCTTGCCAAATATGCCGACAGAGGAAGTTTTCACAGCACCTGATTTCCGTCGCGCAGATGGTTATGTCACTTCTACAAAACCGCTTAGTTATAACGGAAACATTATTGAAGGTATTAAGGTGACCTTTAAGGATGGACAAATCGTGGATATTTCAGCTGAGAAGGGTGATCAGGTCATGAAAGACCTTGTCTTTGAAAATGCGGGTGCGCGTGCCTTGGGTGAATGTGCCTTGGTACCAGATCCAAGCCCAATTTCTCAGTCAGGCATTACCTTCTTTAACACCCTTTTCGATGAGAATGCTTCAAACCACTTGGCTATTGGTGCAGCCTATGCAACTAGCGTTGTTGGTGGAGCGGAGATGAGCGAAGAGGAGCTTGAAGCTGCGGGGCTTAACCGTTCAGATGTTCACGTAGACTTTATGATTGGTTCTAACCAAATGGATATCGATGGTATCCGTGAGGATGGAACACGTGTACCTCTCTTCCGTAACGGAGATTGGGCAAATTAAGGAGATAATATGTTAGGAAGTATGTTCGTTGGTCTCCTAGTGGGATTCTTGGCAGGTGCTTTGACCAATCGTGGAGAGCGAATGGGATGTTTTGGAAAAATGTTTCTGGGCTGGATTGGTGCCTTTATAGGCCACTTGCTTTTTGGGACTTGGGGACCGATAATAGCAGGAACTGCCATTATTCCGGCAGTACTAGGTTCCATGATTGTCTTAGCGATTTTCTGGAGACGAGGAAGTTAATTTCTTAAATCTGATACTCAATGAAAATCAAAGAGCAAACTAGGAAACTAGCCGCAGGTTGCTCAAAGCACTGTTTTGAGGTTGTAGATAGAACTGACGAAGTCAGTAACATATATACGGCAAGGTGACGTTGACGCGGTTTGAAGAGATTTTTGAAGAGTATGAAACGAAAAGGAGGTTGGTCATTGTACCAGCCTCCTTTTGAGTATGATATAATAGTTCTATGAGATTAGATAAATTTTTAGTTGCCTGCGCTGTGGGAAGTCGGACTGAGGTCAAAAACTTGCTCAAGGCTGGGCGCGTGACGGTAAATGGTAAAAAAGAAAAATCAGCTAAATTGCAGATTGATGAAAAAATAGATGAGATTCGCTTTGATGGGCAAGTGTTGGAGTATGAAGAGTTTGTCTACTACATGATGAACAAGCCCCAAGGGGTTATTTCAGCGACTGAGGATCCCAAACACAGAACCGTTCTGGACTTGTTGGATGATATTGCTCGGAGCAAGGAAGTTTTCCCAGTAGGACGCTTGGATATTGATACACATGGTCTTTTGCTCTTGACTAATGACGGCAGGCTTGCCCATGCTCTTCTTTCGCCCAAGCGTCATGTAGACAAGACTTATCAGGCACAAGTCAAGGGAATTATGGCCCAAGAAGATGTGGAGACATTTGCTGAGGGCATTCCTCTCAAAGATTTTACCTGTCAGCCTGCTAAACTGGAGATTGTGTCGGTAGATTCAGAAAATAATCAGAGTCAAATCCGTGTGACTATTGCAGAAGGGAAGTTCCATCAGGTCAAGCGTATGGTGGCATACTGTGACAAGGAAGTAGTGGACCTACAGCGTTTGACTATGGGAACTCTAGTATTGGATGAGAACTTGCAGAGAGGAGAATGGCGTCGCTTGACCAAAGAAGAATTAGAGATTCTCCGTGCTAGTATTGTTTAATTTAGTTTATATTCGAAAAAGGTAGGGAGAATATCCCTGCCTTTTATGTTTTTCAGTTGCTTACTTTGTGAAAAGAGTTATAATAGACTGTAGAATAAAAGGAGGAATCTATGAACGCGATTCAAGAATCATTTACTGATAAATTATTTGCCAATTATGAAGCAAATGTAAAATACCAAGCGATTGAAAATGCTGCTAGTCACAATGGAATTTTTGCAGCCCTAGAACGTCGCCAAAGCCATGTAGACAATACACCTGTTTTCTCATTGGATTTGACCAAGGACAAGGTAACCAACCAGAAAGCATCTGGTCGTTGCTGGATGTTTGCAGCTCTCAACACCTTCCGTCACAAGCTCATCTCACAATATAAACTGGAGAATTTTGAGTTGTCACAGGCCCACACATTCTTCTGGGACAAGTATGAGAAATCCAACTGGTTCTTGGAGCAAGTCATTGCGACTGCAGACCAAGACTTGACGAGCCGTAAGGTTAAATTCCTACTTCAAACTCCACAACAAGATGGCGGTCAATGGGATATGGTCGTTTCTCTCTTTGAGAAATACGGTGTCGTGCCTAAGTCAGTTTACCCTGAGTCTGTTTCATCTAGTAGCAGTCGTGAGCTAAATGCAATTCTTAACAAATTGCTTCGTCAAGATGCTCAAATTTTGCGTGACTTGCTTGCTTCTGGCGCAGACCAAGCGACTGTTCAAGCTAAGAAAGAAGACCTCTTGCAAGAAATTTTTAACTTCCTTGCTATGTCATTGGGTCTTCCGCCACGTAAATTTGACTTTGCTTATCGCGATAAGGATAACAACTACCAAAGTGAAAAGGGCATTACACCACAAGAGTTTTACAAGAAATATGTCAATCTTCCTCTAGAAGATTATGTTTCTGTTATCAATGCTCCAACTGCTGACAAGCCTTACGGCAAATCTTATACAGTTGAGATGTTGGGAAATGTGGTTGGTAGCCGTGCGGTTCGTTACATCAACGTTCCTATGGAGCGCTTGAAAGAATTGGCGATTGCCCAAATGCAAGCAGGAGAGACTGTTTGGTTTGGTTCAGACGTCGGTCAGCTCAGCAACCGTAAAGCTGGAATCCTTGCGACAGATGTTTATGACTTTGAATCAAGTATGGACATTCAACTCACTCAAGACAAGGCTGGACGTTTGGACTATAGCGAAAGCTTAATGACCCACGCTATGGTCTTGACAGGTGTGGACTTGGACGAAAATGGCAAGTCAACCAAGTGGAAGGTTGAAAACTCATGGGGAGACAAGGTCGGTACAGATGGTTACTTTGTTGCCTCAGACGCTTGGATGGACGAATACACTTACCAGATTGTTGTTCGCAAAGAATTGCTGACAGCAGAAGAACAAGCTGCCTATGAAGCAGAACCAATCGTACTTGCACCATGGGATCCAATGGGAGCCTTGGCTGAATAAAAGCATAGAAAAAAGGAATCAGGTTTAGAACCTGGTTCCTTTTGAGTTTCTTGATTACATGATACCGAAGAAACGAGCTGCGATACCTACTGCAAAGAGTGCAAGGATGATTGAGATTGGTGATACTTTTTTCTTAAGCAACCACATGCAAAGGAAAGTAAGGAGAAGTCCCATCAATCCTGGAATCAATGAGTTCAACTGACCTTGAAGGGTTTGTGGTTGAATCTTATCTAGGCTCAATCCACCAAGTGCTTGACCAAGGATACCTTTCAATTCAGCACCTGATACAGGACCTTCTGGGAAGTTGATGTAGGCACCTTCAGCCAATTGTTTACCAGGAAGGTTAACTGTGAAGTTGATAGATACCCAACGTTGTACAAGGACGGCAAGGATGAACATACCAAGGATAGAAGCACCTTTAGTGATGTCTTTCAAGATACCACCAGACATATCTTTAGTGATTTCAGATCCAGCCTTGTAACCAAACTCTTGTGTGTACCATAGGAAGGCCATACGGATAGCATTCCATCCGAAGAAGAAGAGAAGTGGACCAACCAAGTTACCAGATGCAGCAAGTGATGCACCAAGAGCTCCAAGGATAGGACGAACTGTAAACCAGAATACTGGGTCACCGATACCAGCAAGAGGTCCCATCATACCGATTTTAACCCCTTGGATAGCAGCGTCGTCGATTTCAACACCGTTCGCACGTTCTTCTTCAAGTGCAAGAGTAACCCCCATGATTGGAGCAGCTACGTATGGGTGAGTGTTGAAGAACTCAAGGTGGCGCTCAAGAGCAGCCGCTTGGTCTTCTTTAGTAGTGTACAATTTTTTGATAGCTGGGATCAATGAATAAGCCCAACCCAAGTTTTGCATACGCTCGTAGTTCCAAGAACCTTGAAGGAATTGTGAACGCCACCAAACTTTTTTACGATCTGATTTTGATAATTGAAGTTTTTCAGTCATGATTGTTCCCCTTTCTAGTAGTCTTCTAGGATATCACCGATTGGGTCGTTAGAAGTTGCAGCTCCGCCGCCACCGTTACCACCTTGTTTTGAAAGGTTAAGGTAGATGAAGGCAAGGGCAACACCGACTACACCAAGGGCAATCAAAGTCAATTGAGAAATGGCAGCAAAAGCAAAACCGATTGCGAAGAATGGCCATACTTCACGAGTTGCCATCATGTTGATAACCATAGCGTAACCAACGGCAACGACCATAGCACCACCGACAGCCATACCACCGTTCAACCATTCTGGCATCAATTTAAGAGCATCTTGAACGGCAGAAGCTGGGATAGCGATAAGGAAGGCTGCAGGGATAGCAATACGAAGACCTTGAAGAAGAAGTGCGATAAAGTGAGCACGTTCAACAGCCGCAATATTTCCTTCTTTAGCAGCAGCATCTGCAGTGTGAACCAAACCAACTGAGATTGTACGAACAATCATAGTCAAGAAAAGTCCAGCTACGGCAAGAGGGATAGCTGTTGCTGTTGCAACGGCGATCCCTTCAGTAGTAAAGTTACCACCTTTAATCAAGATGATTGCTGCGGCAACAGATGCAAGAGCAGCGTCAGGAGCTACGGCAGCTCCGATGTTTGCCCAACCAAGGGCGATCATTTGAAGTGATCCACCAAGCATAACACCTGCTTCGAGGTTACCAGTTGCAAGTCCGATAAGGGTACATGCGACGATTGGTTGATGGAATTGGAATTGGTCGAGGATACCTTCAAGACCTGCAAGGAAGGCAACAACTACAACCAAGACAGCAGAAATAATTGAAATATCTGACATGGTTTTATTCCTTTTCTATTTAATGATAATAAAGTGAAAAATTTTCTTAGAATTCTTCGATAGTTATTGATGTCTATTATTGAATGTTGGCTTTGCTAATCAAGTCAAACAAATCTTTTTTGGTGTCGTTTGGTACTTTACGTACGTCAAATTCAACACCGAGGTCACGCATTTTTTCAAATGTAGCAACGTCATCTTTGTCCATAGACAAAACGTTGTTGACCATTGTTTTACCTGTTGAGTGAGCCATTGATCCTACGTTAAGGGTCTTGATTGGCACGCCACCTTCGATTGCACGAAGGGCATCTTGAGGTGTTTCAAACAAGATAAGGGCATGTGTTTCTCCAAAGCGTGGGTCTTTTGAAACCTCAATCAATTTTTGAATTGGAACCACATTGGCTCTGACATTATTTGGAGCTGCTTGTTTAATCAATTCTTTACGAAGATCGTCGTTGGCAACGTTATCTGAAGCAACGATAATACGGTCTGCTTTTGAATCTGGAGTCCAAGCAGTTGCAACCTGACCGTGAAGGAGACGTGTGTCAAGACGAGCAAGATTGATTTTCAATTTACCATCCCCGATAACAGTTCCTTCTGGGATAGCAGCTTGGGCAACTGGAGCAGCTGCAGCACTTGCAACTTCTTCAGCTGGATTGAGCTCTTCTGGAAGAGCTTTGATGCCATCTTTAGCTTCTTTAATAATATTAGCAGCGACTTTTTCTACACCTGCAGCAGCGTCCATCAGGCGCTCTGTGTAGGCTTGAATTAACATCGGTAAGTTAAGTCCTGTGATGATGGCAAACTTACGCTCAGGATTTTCTCCCATCACGCGACTAGCTTGGTTAAATGGAGATCCACTCCAAAGGTCAGCCAAAACTAGAACCTCATCTTCTGCGTCAAATGCAGCAACAGCGTTATTAAACTTAGCGTATAGATCATCAGGACCTTCGTTTGGCATAAAGGTTACAACTTGAACCTTTTCTTGTTCACCAAAGATCATAGATCCTGACTGATGAATACCCGCAGCAAATTCGCCGTGGCTCGCAATAATGATTCCGATACTCATTATTGTCATTCCTCCTTTTTTGTTTTAGTTTTCGTTTAAGAAAACTTTAAGACTGTTTAAGTATAAACCGTTTTCATGTAAAAAGCAACTATTTAACATAAAAAAGGGAAAAGGTTTCTTTTACAAATGTTGATATATTAAGTTTTTGAGAATTTTTTTGAATCCCTATTTAAAAATTTAATATAAAAAAGTTGGAAGCGCATTCCAACTTTTAAAATAGGTTTTTATTAGATTAGTGGGTGAAGTCGAGTACCATACGTCCTTGGATTTGACCTTTTTCCATTTCGTCAAAAATGGCTACGGCATCTTCTACTGGACGTTTTTGGACAACTGGAACTACTAAACCTTCTGCACCGAATTGGAAGGCTTCTTCCAAGTCTTTACGAGTTCCAACAAGAGAACCGATGACTTGGATTCCATCTAAAACTGTTTTCACGATGCTGAGTTCCATCATTTCAGAAGGAAGACCAACAGCGACTACGCGACCACCAGCACGAACTGAGTCAACAGCCTGGTTGAAGGCGACTTTAGATACAGCAGTTACGACAGCTGAATGAGCTCCACCATCAGTTTTTTCCTTGATGAGTCCAGGTACATCTTCAACTTCGAGGGCGTTAATCACAATGTCAGCACCTACTTCTTTTGCAAGGGCAAGTTTGTCGTTATTGATATCAACTGCGATGACATGAGCATTGAATACTTTTTTAGCGTATTGAACAGCTAGGTTACCAAGGCCACCAGCGCCGTATAGAACAACCCATTGGCCTGGTTCAACTTTGGCTTCTTTAATAGCTTTATAGGTTGTTACACCAGCACATGTGATAGAAGAGGCTTGGGCTGGATCAAGTCCGTCAGGAACTTTAACAGCATAGTCTGCAGTTACGATACATTGTTCAGCCATACCACCGTCTACGGAGTAGCCAGCATTTTTCACTGTACGGCAAAGAGTTTCACGGCCAGTAGTACAGTATTCGCAAGTGCCACATCCTTCAAAGAACCAAGCAACGCTGACGCGGTCGCCGACTTTAAGGCTTTTCACATCGGGGGCAATTTCTTTAACGATACCAACACCTTCATGTCCTAGAACACGGCCTGGTACTTGACCAAAGTCACCATGGGCAACGTGGAGGTCAGTGTGGCAAACACCACAGTATTCAATTTCTACAAGTGCTTCTCCAGTTTCAAGTGGACGGAGTACTTTTTCCTCAATAGCAACACCAGTGCTTTCTGGATTTACAACAACAGCTTTCATAGCTATCCTCCTTGATATTAACTGAGAGCAGGAGAAACAGGACTGGATTGATTTTGTGTCAACAGAGTCGAGTGTGACGAGCTCTCTTGTATTTATATGTGAAGTATATCACAAAAGAAAGCCTTTTCCAAGGTTTTGGATGCAAAAAGTAGAACAATCGATTAACTGGTTGATGAGACTGTGAAAAGAACACAAAGACCAGCTCGCAAGCTGGTCATACTTTTCGAAAATCTCTTCAAACCACGTCAGCTTCGCCTTGCTGTACTCAAGTACTGCCTACGGCTAGCTTCCTAGTTTGCTCTTTGATTTTCATTGAGTATCAGTATGGACTATAAGAATAAGTCTTGCAGGGTTTTGGCAACCCCGTCTTGGTCATTTGTCAAGGAAATTTGCTCATCTGCATAGGGGAGTAGCTCAGGATTGGCATTTTTCATTGCATAACCTTTCCCAGCAAAAGCGAGCATTTCGGTATCGTTGTGTTCATCTCCAAAGGCAATCAAATCATTTTTGTCACGGTTCATTACCTTGAGCAAGTAGTCCAAAGCAAAGGCCTTGTTGACACCTTTTGGGGTACATTCAAGGATATTGAGCGGACCTCCCCAGGTATTAATAGAAAGTTGATGCTGGTAGAAGGTGTTCATTTCTTTTGCCAAGGCATATTTGTCACTGGCTCTGGTCTGCAACAGAATACAGTTAGGATCCTTGGTTACCAACTCAGGCTGAAATTGATCTTCAGGCTGGAAAGCTTCCACACCAAATAGTTTGGGATTGGCAATTTCTTTATTAAGATTTGTAATGTAGAATTTTTTACGGTATTCTCCAGCGATAAAATCGGCTTGAATGTCCTCTGAACGTTGAACCATATCTAGCAGATATTTTTTGTCTACAGTCAAACACTTTTCAAAATCCCAAACTTGGTCTGGTAAATGAGTAAGGGAGCCGTTGAAATTAATCATAGGAGTGTCTAAGCCTAGTTCACGGTAGAAATCTTTTGCCATGCGGTAAGGGCGCCCTGTCGTAATAATAACTTGATGGCCTTTTTCAGTAACTTTTTTTATGGTTTCTTTGGTAAAGTCAGAAATTTGACTGTCTGAGTTGAGCAGGGTTCCATCCAGGTCAACTGCAATAATTTTTTTCGTCATAGGGACCTTTCTAGTGTCTTTTCAGATAAGATGTCTTCTATTATAACAGAAAGCAGGCAGAAAAGCAGATTCCAAACAAAAAATAAAATTCCATCAAATTCTTAAATAAATCAAACAAAGATATTGAAAAAGTGAATGATAAATGATATAATTCTATTATTGTTCGTAAAAATTAAAAGGAGATTAATAATGGACAAATTATTTAAACTAAAAGAGAACGGTACAGACGTTCGTACAGAGGTTCTCGCTGGTTTAACAACCTTCTTTGCAATGAGTTATATTCTCTTTGTAAACCCACAAATTCTTTCGCAAACAGGAATGCCTGCTCAAGGTGTCTTCCTAGCGACGATCATTGGTGCAGTAGCGGGTACCTTGATGATGGCCTTCTATGCTAACTTACCTTATGCCCAAGCGCCAGGTATGGGTCTTAACGCTTTCTTTACATTTACAGTCGTATTTGGACTCGGTTATTCTTGGCAACAAGCCCTAGCTATGGTCTTCATCTGTGGGATTATCTCATTGATTATTACCTTGACAAATGTTCGTAAAATGATCATTGAATCGATTCCGAATGCCCTTCGTTCAGCTATTTCAGCTGGTATCGGTGTCTTTCTTGCTTACGTAGGAATTAAGAATGCTGGATTTTTGAAATTTACGATTGATCCAGGTAACTATACTGTTGTAGGAGAAGGGGCTGACAAAGCTAAAGCAACGATTGCAGCAAACTCTTCAGCAGTTCCAGGATTGGTTGATTTTAATAACCCAGCTGTTTTGGTGGCACTTGCAGGACTTGCTATCACAATCTTCTTTGTCATTAAAGGGATTAAAGGAGGAATTATCCTCTCTATCTTGACAACAACTGTTCTTGCTATCGCAGTTGGTTTGGTAGATTTGTCAAGCATCGATTTTGCTAATAACCATGTTGGTGCAGCTTTTGAAGACTTGAAGACAGTTTTTGGTGCAGCTCTTGGTTCAGAAGGTTTGGGAGCTTTGATTTCAGATACAGCTCGCTTGCCTGAAACTCTGATGGCTATTCTTGCCTTTTCATTGACAGATATTTTTGATACAATTGGTACCTTGATCGGTACAGGTGAAAAAGTTGGTATCGTAGCGACAAATGGTGAAAATCACCAATCAGCTAAGTTGGACAAGGCTCTTTACTCAGACTTGATTGGTACTTCAATTGGTGCCATCGCAGGTACTTCAAACGTAACGACTTATGTTGAGTCTGCTGCTGGTATTGGTGCAGGTGGACGTACTGGTTTGACAGCCTTGGTTGTAGCTATCTGTTTTGCGATCTCAAGCTTCTTTAGTCCACTTCTAGCGATTGTACCAACAGCCGCTACAGCTCCAATCTTGATTATCGTTGGGATTATGATGTTGGCTAGCTTGAAAAATATCCATTGGGATGATATGTCTGAAGCGGTTCCTGCTTTCTTCACATCTATTTTTATGGGATTCAGCTACTCTATCACTCAAGGGATTGCAGTTGGTTTCTTGACTTACACTTTAACTAAGATTGTCAAAGGTCAAGCTAAAGATGTTCATGTCATGATTTGGATTTTGGATGCCTTGTTTATCCTTAACTACATCAGCATGGCCTTATAATAGGATTACCCAGGGGGATTTTCCCCCTTTTTTAATACAAAGGAGATAGGTGATGAAAGAGAAAAATATGTGGAAAGAATTATTGAATCGTGCAGGTTGGCTGTTAATCTTTTTTCTGGCGACAATTTTATATCAGATTCCTATAGGGGTTACTGCTATTTTAACTTTAAATGCAGTACCACTGTTGCAGTCAGGACTGATAGTTGCTGGTATTTCGATTGTGATTCTGGTGCTGTTTATTATTGGAGCTCGTAAAACGCAGTTAGCAAGTTTTAATTTTTCTTTTTTTAGAGCGAAGGATTTGGCACGTTTGGGATTAAGTTATTTAGTCATTATCTGTTCAAATATACTTGGTTCCATTTTATTGCAACTATCAAATGAGACGACAACAGGGAATCAGTCTCAGATTAACGACATGGTTCAGAATAGTTCTCTGATTTCCAGTTTCTTCTTGTTGGCCTTGCTTGCTCCAATTTGTGAGGAAATCTTGTGCCGTGGGATTGTTCCTAAAAAGATTTTCCGAGGAAAAGAGAACTTGGGATTTATAGTCGGTACGATTGTGTTTGCTTTATTGCATCAACCAAGTAATTTACCTTCTTTATTGATTTATGGAGGTATGTCGATCGTTCTATCTTGGACGGCTTACAAGACCCAACGTTTGGAAATGTCTATCTTACTTCACATGATTGTGAATGGGGTTGCTTTCTGTTTGTTGGCTCTTGTGGTGATCATGAGTCGGACATTAGGGATTTCTGTTTAAGATTTTTGACAATTGCTTACCTGTTTCTACTGGGAAAAAGATGAATGCAATCGTGTCCATCTTTTTCTTTTTATGGTAAAATAGAGAAATAATATGGTGAAAAGCCTTGAGGGAGTGACCGATATGTCAACTAAAGCCAATCATGCAAAGACAGCTATTTGCGGAATTATCAATGTAACCCCAGACTCCTTTTCGGACGGTGGTCAATTTTTTGCTCTTGAGCAGGCGCTTCAGCAGGCTCGTAAATTGATAGCAGAAGGAGCCAGCATGCTAGATATCGGTGGAGAATCAACTCGGCCGGGAAGTAGCTATGTTGAGATAGAAGAGGAAATCCAGCGTGTTGTTCCAGTGATCAAAGCGATTCGCAAGGAAAGTGATGTCCTCATCTCTATTGATACTTGGAAGAGTCAGGTAGCAGAGGCTGCTTTGGCTGCTGGTGCCAATCTAGTCAATGATATTACTGGTCTTATGGGTGATGAGAAAATGGCGAATGTGGTAGCTAGAGCGAGAGCGAAAGTGGTCCTCATGTTTAATCCAGTCATGGCACGACCTCAGCACCCTAGCTCGCTCATCTTCCCTCATTTTGGCTTTGGTCAAGCTTTTACAGAAAAAGAGTTAGCTGACTTTGAAACATTGCCAATCGAAGAGTTGATGGAGACTTTCTTTGAACGAGTACTAGCGAGAGCAGAGGAAGCTGGTATTGCACCAGAAAATATCCTGCTGGATCCAGGGATCGGTTTTGGTCTGACCAAGAAAGAAAATCTGCTTCTTTTACGGGATCTGGATAAACTACATCAGAAAGGCTATCCAATCTTTCTTGGAGTATCGCGCAAGCGGTTTGTCATCAATATTCTTGAAGAAAATGGTTTTGAAGTCAATCCTGAGACAGAACTTGGTTTCCGCAATCGAGATACGGCTTCTGCTCATGTAACCAGTATCGCTGCGCGACAGGGTGTGGAAGTGGTACGAGTGCATGACGTAGTTAGTCACAGGATGGCGGTTGAAATTGTCTCCGCTATTCGTCTGGCTGATGAAGCGGAAAATCTAGATTTAAAACAATATAAATAAGATGAAAGAAATTGAAAATAATCAGTGGATTGCTAACTACCGGAAGGACCAACCGCATTTTGGCTTGGAACGCATGGTGGAACTGTTAGCTTTGCGTGGCAATCCCCATCTCAAACTCAAGGTTATCCATATCGGAGGAACCAATGGCAAGGGTTCGACCATTGCTTTTTTGAAAAAGATGCTAGAAAAGCTAGGGCTGAGAGTTGGCGCGTTTAGCTCGCCCTATCTCATTCATTACACAGATCAGATTAGCATCAATGGGGAATCTATCCCAGAAGCGAAGCTAGAAACCCTCATGGCAGACTATCAGTCTTTGCTGGAGGGAGAAGCGGTCGCTAATTTACAGGGCACAACCGAGTTTGAGATTATCACAGCCATAGCCTATGACTACTTTGCTTCAGAGCAAGTAGATGTGGCTATCATGGAAGTCGGCATGGGTGGGCTTTTAGATAGTACCAATGTCTGTCAGCCCATTTTGACAGGAATTACGACTATTGGATTGGACCATGTAGCCCTACTTGGTGACACCTTGGAAGCCATAGCAGAGCAGAAAGCTGGTATTATCAAACAAGGTATTCCCTTGGTGACAGGTCGTATTGCTCCAGAAGCTTTGGCTGTGATTGACCGCATTGCGGAAGGGAAAGATGCGCCGAGATTTGCCTACGGGACAGATTATCAGGTCCGCCATCAAAAGAGTATGGTTACAGGCGAAGTCTTTGACTATACAAGTGTTGTCAGACAAGGTCGCTTCCAGACTGGCCTGTTGGGTTTGCACCAGATAGAGAATGCTGGGATGGCTATAGCTTTACTTGATAATTTTTGTCAAGAAGAAGGTCGAAAACTAGCAAGCAATCACTTGCTTGCTCAAGCCTTGGAAGAAACAAGTTGGCCAGGGCGTTTGGAAATCGTGTCAAGAGAACCCTTGATGATTTTGGATGGAGCCCACAATCCCCATGCTATCAAGGCTTTATTAGCAACTTTGCAAGAACGCTTTGCGGATTATCGTAAGGAAATCCTCTTTACTTGTATCAAAACCAAGGCCTTGGAGGATATGTTGAACTTGCTGGGGGCCATGCCAGATACCGAGCTTACTCTGACACATTTTGACGATAGTCGGGCGACTGATGAAAGCGTGCTGGAAGAGGCAGCTAAGTCTAGAAATCTCAGCTACCAAGGTTGGCAGGATTTTCTAGAGCAGAAATTGACAGATAAAAAAGAAGAGAAAAAAACAGTTAGGATTGTCACAGGTTCCTTGTATTTCTTGAGCCAAGTGAGAGCCTATCTGATGGAGAGGAAGAACGAAAATGGATACACAAAAGATTGAGGCAGCTGTAAAAATGATTATCGAGGCTGTCGGAGAGGACGCGAACCGTGAGGGCTTGCAGGAAACGCCTGCTCGTGTCGCTCGTATGTACCAAGAGATTTTTTCAGGTCTTGGTCAAACAGCGGAGGAACATTTGTCAAAATCCTTTGAGATTATTGATGATAATATGGTGGTAGAAAAGGATATCTTTTTCCACACTATGTGTGAACACCACTTTCTACCATTTTATGGGAGAGCGCATATTGCCTACATTCCAGATGGTCGTGTGGCAGGTTTGTCTAAGCTAGCCCGTACGGTTGAAGTTTATTCGAAAAAACCACAAATTCAAGAACGTTTGAATATCGAAGTGGCTGATGCCTTGATGGAGTATCTAGGTGCTAAAGGAGCCTTTGTTGTCATTGAGGCGGAACATATGTGTATGAGCATGCGTGGTGTCAGAAAACCAGGCACTGCAACTTTGACGACAGTAGCTCGTGGTTTGTTTGAAACAGATAAGGACCTCCGAGATCAGGCTTATCGTTTAATGGGACTATAATACTCTTCGAAAATCAAATTCAAACCACGTCAGCTTCCATCTGCAACTGCAAAACAGTGTTTTGAGCAGCCTGCGGCTAGCTTCCTAGTTTGCACTTTGATTTTCATTGAGTATAAAAAGAATCCGCTTTGGGCGGATTTTTCTAGAAAGGACTAGTTATGGATCAACTGCAGATTAAAGATTTGGAAATTTTTGCCTACCATGGTCTGTTCCCTAGTGAGAAAGAATTAGGGCAGAAGTTTGTCGTTTCAGCTATCCTATCCTATGATATGACCAAGTCAGCGACAGACTTGGATTTAACGGCCTCTGTCCATTACGGAGAACTATGTCAGCAGTGGACGAATTGGTTTCAGGAAACCACTGAGGACTTGATTGAAACGGTAGCTTACAAATTGGTAGAACGTACTTTTGAGACCTATCCTCTTGTCCAAGAAATGAAGCTGGAACTGAAAAAGCCTTGGGCACCAGTTCATTTGCCGCTAGATACTTGCTCGGTAACCATTCATCGCCGTAAGCAAAGGGCCTTTATCGCCCTGGGAAGCAATATGGGGGATAAGCAAGCAAACTTGGAGCAAGCTATTGACAAACTGCGAGCTCGTGGCATCCATATTCTCAAAGAGTCCAGTGTCTTAGCGACGGAGCCTTGGGGTGGAGTGGAGCAGGATAGCTTTGCAAATCAGGTGGTTGAGGCGGAAACCTGGTTGCCCGCACCAGTCTTGTTAGAAACCTTGTTAGCCATTGAGTCAGAGATGGGACGGATTAGAGAAGTGCATTGGGGACCTCGTTTGATTGATTTGGACTTGCTCTTTGTGGAGGACCAGATCATTTATACAGACGACCTTATTTTGCCCCATCCTTACATAGCGGAACGCCTTTTTGTTCTTGAGTCTTTACAAGAAATTGCGCCTCATTTTATCCATCCGACATTAAAGCAACCTATCCGCAACTTGTATGATGCTTTGAAAAAATAGAAAAAACTCTAGTTTTCAGTCGCTTGTAACTGAAGGCTAGAGTTTTTAAAATAGGTCATTTTCTTCTGGGAGGAGGATAGTCTCTCTACCATCCATATCTAAAACCAAGACTTTTTGGGGATAAAGAGGGTCGAAAGGATGGTTAAAGTCAAAATCAATGGCTGTAGGGAGGTGTTGGCTTGAGAAGTGGAAGGTAATTTTTCCTTGGTTATTAAGCAATTGAAACTCGAGTTCTTCTTCCAATTCAAAGACATTTTTTAAGAAATGGTCGATGATATACCAAAAAGAGTCAATGACATCATCAGGCAAGCTGGTAACAATGCCAAAACTAGCTGACCGCATGTGGGTGTTGGTAAAAGCCATATTTCTGCCCCCTTTCTTTTCCCTTATCATACAGCAAATAGGATTAAAAATCAAGAAAAGGTTATTTTTTTCTTTAAAACTTAGGCTTTCTATGAAATTTTTTTCAAACAATCTTCAAAAAATACTTGAAAGTGTTTACAAATAGTGATAGAATGGAATAAGTAGAAACATGAAAACGAAATTTTCATACCGTCTCTTTTTTAGAGTCTCGTGAGGTATGATATAGAAAGGAAATGGAATGAATACAGACGATACAGTAACGATTTATGATGTCGCCCGTGAAGCAGGGGTTTCAATGGCGACGGTTAGCCGTGTAGTCAATGGCAATAAGAATGTAAAAGAGAATACTCGTAAAAAAGTGCTTGAGGTAATTGACCGTTTGGATTACCGTCCAAATGCAGTGGCGCGTGGTCTTGCAAGTAAAAAGACAACCACTGTCGGTGTCGTGATCCCCAATATTACCAATGGTTATTTCTCAACGCTTGCTAAAGGGATTGATGATATCGCTGAAATGTACAAGTACAATATTGTCCTTGCTAATAGTGATGAGGACGATGACAAGGAAGTTTCAGTTGTCAATACACTATTTTCTAAGCAAGTGGATGGTATCATCTTTATGGGCTATCACTTGACTGAAAAAATTCGTTCAGAGTTTTCTCGTTCTCGGACACCAGTTGTTCTTGCAGGGACAGTGGATGTAGAACATCAACTCCCAAGTGTCAATATTGACTACAAACAAGCTACGATTGATGCAGTGACCTACCTTGCTAAAGAAAACGAACGCATTGCTTTTGTTAGCGGTCCACTAGTGGATGACATCAATGGTAAGGTTCGTTTGGTTGGCTACAAGGAAGCCTTGAAAAAAGCAGGGATTTCTTATAGTGAAGGATTGGTATTTGAGTCTAAATACACTTACGAAGACGGCTATGCCTTGGCAGAGCGCTTGATTTCCTCAAATGCAACTGCAGCAGTTGTAACAGGTGATGAATTGGCAGCAGGTGTCTTGAATGGCCTTGCTGATAAAGGTGTGTCAGTACCGGAAGAGTTTGAAATCATTACGAGTGATGATTCACAAATCTCACGCTTTACTCGTCCAAACTTGACAACTATTGCCCAACCTCTTTATGACCTTGGTGCCATCAGTATGCGTATGTTGACGAAGATTATGCACAAGGAAGAATTGGAAGAACGCGAAGTTCTCTTACCTCATGGTTTGACAGAACGCCGTTCAACACGAAAACGTAAATAGAAAAAATCAGGGAATCGTGAAGATTTCCTGATTTTGCTTTCTGGAGAAGAGATTTAGCCTTCCATATAGTCTTTCAAAGCCTGTCCTGTTAGTCCGGCGTTGAGGGCAATGAGGAGTTTCAAGCGGGCTTTTTGGGCGTTGAGTTCTTTAACAAAGAAGACACCAGATTTTTGCAACTGCACGCCCCCACCTTGGTAGGCATAAACAGGTTCTGCAATACCGTTAAAGCATCGTGAAACCAGGGCGACTGGGATTCCTTTTTGCAGAAGGCTTTCTAATTTTTGAGCCGTTTCTTTGGGAACATTACCAGCCCCGAAGGCTTGGATAATCAAACCGTCCAATTGTTCCAAATCCAGCATATCAATCAGCTCATCTGTCATACCAGCATAAGCAGAGATGATAGGGACTAATCCTTGTATGTGATCAAGGTCAAAGCGAACACGGGGCTCAGCTGTTTTGAAGTAGAGGATTTCCTGTTTCATAATCAGACCAAGTGGCCCGTGTGTTGGAGTCTGGAAGGTGCTGACATTGGTCGTATGTGTTTTGGTAACATACTTGGCGGCATGGATTTCATCGTTCATCACAACCAAAACCCCTTTGTCAGCAGCCTTGTCATCACTAGCTACTCGTAAAGCACTTAGGTAATTATAAACACCATCACTGCCGAGTTCATTGGAGCTGCGCATGGCCCCTGTTAGAACGATAGGCATATGAGGAACTTCCATGGTATCAAGGAAATAGGCTGTTTCTTCTAAGGTATCTGTCCCATGTGTGATCACCACTCCATCGTAGTTAGCAGCTTCCTCTTTAATTTTCTGGTAGAGGGCCAGCATATGTTTGGGTTTGATATGGGGGCTTGGCAGGTTAAAAAAGTCCAAGGCGTGGACATGGATTCCTTCAAGAGGATTGGACACATGGTTCATGGGATTATCTGAACTCGTCACAACAGCGCCAGAAGCATCGGCCTGCATGGAAATAGTTCCGCCCGTATGTAAAACAAGGATTTTCTTAGGCATGATTTACTCACTCTTTCTGAAATGTGGTATAATCATTGTATCACAAAAGGGGAGATTGGGATAGGATGGAAGTCAAAGCTGTTTTTTTTGATATCGATGGAACCTTGGTCAACGATCGCAAGAGTGTTTTGAAATCCACTAAGGACGCGATTAAGATAGTCAAAGAACAAGGGGTACTTGTCGGCGTAGCGACAGGGCGAGGACCTTTTTTTGTTAAGGAATTGATGGACGATTTGGATCTGGACTTTGCGGTAACCTACAATGGCCAGTATATCTTTAATAAAGACAGAGTCTTGTTCACGAGTCCTATTTCCAAGTTACATTTGCGCCAGCTAATTACTTATGCTAAAAAAGAGGGCAAGGAGATTGCCCTAGGGACCAAGGATGCCATGCTGGGTTCTAAAATCATGTCCTTTGGTTTGGGTTCTTTTTCCCAACGAATCAGTCGCTTCGTTCCCTCTGTTTTAACTCGGACAGTGAGTCATTCCTTTAATCGTATGGTCAGCAAGGTTGTTCCCCAAAAGGAAGAAGACCTGCTTGAACTAATGAATCAGCCTATCTACCAAGTTTTGATGCTGATGACGCCAGAAGAATCTGAGAAGGCAGCAGCTGATTTTGAAGACTTGAAATTGACACGTAGCAATCCTTTTGCAGCAGATGTCATCAATCAAGGAAACTCTAAATTGGAAGGCATTCGACGAGTTGGGAAAGAATATGGTTTTGATCTCAACCAAGTCATGGCCTTTGGTGACTCAGATAACGACCTAGAAATGCTGGCGGGTGTCGGTATGTCGGTCGCTATGGGAAATGGTAGTAGCAGTGTCAAGGAAGTGGCCAAGCACATCACCACTAGCAATCAGCAAGACGGAATCCACAAGGCCCTGGAACATTTTGGTGTTCTAGCTTCAGAAAAAGTTTTTGTCAGCCGTGACTATCATTTCAATAAGGTCAAGACCTTCCACCACATGATGGATGAACGGACTCAAGAAGAACCTCGAGCTTGGGATTTAGAAGGTGCAACCCACAGGGCTGGCTTTAAAATAGAAGAATTGGTGGAGTTTGTTCGAGCTGCCAGCCCTTCTGAAGAGGACTTTAGTCAAGCTGTATCGCAACTTCATCAGGCTCTTGATAAGGCGGCAGATAAAGTAGCCAAGAAGACACCTGCCCAGCAAGATTTGATAGGTCAGGTAGATGCCCTGATTGACACCCTTTACTTTACCTACGGTAGTTTTGTCTTGATGGGGGTGGATCCAGAACGTATTTTTGATATTGTTCATCAGGCCAATATGGGGAAAATTTTTCCAGATGGTAAGGCTCATTTTGATCCAGTGAACCACAAAATCTTAAAGCCAGATGATTGGGAAGAAAAATATGCTCCAGAGCCTGCCATTAAAAAGGAACTGCAGCGCCAACTCAAGGCTTATGAACGCCATAAAGAGAGAAATAATACTCAATGAAAATCAAAGAGCAAACTAGGAAACTAGCCGCAGGCTGTACTTGAGTACGGCAAGGCGACGTTGACGTGGTTTGAAGAGATTTTCGAAGAGTATAAATAGTAAACAAAAAGGAGCGCTGAGCTCCTTTTCTTCGTGATTATAAGGTTTTTTCTTGTTCTCTCACAACCAGCAAATCGACCTTAGCATGGCGGAGAATGTATTCAGATGAAGAGCCGACCAAGAGGCGTTCAAAGGCGTTGAGACCAGTTGCGCCAACGAGGATGAGGTCCACTTCTTCAGCATCGGGAATAGTACGTGCCAAGAGGGTTTTTGGATTTCCCATTTCAATGACGATATGAACATCTGCCACACCAGCATCTTTAGCACGTTTTTCGTACTCTTTCATCAGACTTTCAGCATCGACTTGGAGTTCTTCGTAAACTTCAGCATCAAAGGTGGATACGCTTTGGAGTGCGCGTGTGTCAATGACATGTGCGATGGTGAGTTTAGCGTCATTTCGTAGAGCAGAATGAACTCCCTTGACAAAAGCCAAGTCCGCTTCCTTAGAACCATCGATTGCGACCATGATATTTTGGTAACGTTGTGCCATAATGAAACCTCCTGAAATTTTCTTACTATTATTGTAAACCTTTTCACTATAGAAGTAAAGCAAAAAAAGTATTTTTCAAAAGAATATTAGCGCTTAAAATCTATATAAATATATGATAAAATAAAAGAAAAGATAGCAGGAAAGAAGTGAAGGGAGGGAGAATGATGAAGCACTCTTTTCAAGAAACAAAAAATTCAAATTTCCTTTATTATGGAATCATCCTAGTTTCAGTCTTGCTAGAAGTTATTATGATCTGGCAATTAGAGAAGCTAATTCCGCTTCTCTATCCAGGTTTTGTTGGCTTTTTAGTCTTTCACCTACTCTACCATTTGGTATTATTCCTAGTCGCTAAACGAAGTGGGCGTTGGGATTACTTGATGATATGGGGACTTTTCCTCATGTTCAATCTTCTTTATGACTCCTTTTTAGGCTTGCTTTTTCTAGGTTTATCTTTTGGTATGTGATGTGACTTTCGCAAAATACCTGCTATCTCCCCTGTCTTGACCTCGCTTTTAGCGAGGCTTTTCTTCTATCTCAATCTAGTAAAACATTTCAGCAAACTTGTCGCATTTTCTTTCTAGTGGTATAATGTTACTATCCTGATGAATTGAGGAAACAAGATGAAAGAATATAACAAATCTAGTAAGTTAGAGCATGTTGCTTATGATATCCGTGGTCCTGTTTTGGAAGAAGCCATGCGGATGCGAGCAAACGGAGAAAAGATTTTACGTCTGAATACAGGAAATCCAGCAGAATTTGGCTTTACAGCGCCAGACGAGGTCATTCATGACTTGATTATGAATGCGCGTGATAGTGAAGGTTACTCTGACTCCAAAGGGATTTTCTCAGCCCGTAAGGCCATCATGCAGTATTGCCAATTGAAGAAATTCCCAAATGTAGATATTGATGATATCTACCTTGGAAATGGTGTCAGTGAGCTGATTGTCATGTCCATGCAGGGGCTTTTGGACAATGGGGATGAGGTTTTGGTACCAATGCCAGACTATCCTCTCTGGACAGCCGCTGTCAGCCTAGCTGGAGGAAATGCCGTTCACTATATCTGTGATGAAGCTGCAGAATGGTACCCAGATATTGACGATATCAAGTCAAAAATTACTTCCAATACCAAGGCAATCGTCCTTATCAATCCAAACAACCCAACTGGAGCCCTTTATCCTAAGGAACTCTTGTTGGAGATTATTGAGATTGCTCGTCAAAACGATTTGATCATCTTTGCGGATGAAATTTACGACCGCATGGTAATGGATGGACATGTGCATACGCCTGTGGCGAGCTTGGCACCAGATGTTTTCTGTGTCAGCATGAATGGTCTATCAAAATCTCACCGTATCGCTGGTTTCCGTGTAGGTTGGATGGTCTTGTCTGGACCTAAGACTCATGTCAAGGGCTATATCGAAGGGCTCAATATGCTGTCCAATATGCGCCTTTGCTCTAACGTTTTAGCTCAACAAGTCGTGCAAACTTCCTTGGGTGGTCACCAATCAGTCGATGAATTGCTCCTTCCAGGTGGTAGGATTTATGAACAAAGAAACTTCATCTACAATGCTATTCAAGATATTCCAGGTTTGTCTGCGGTTAAACCCAAGGCTGGGCTCTATATCTTCCCTAAAATCGACCGCAATATGTACCGTATCGATGATGATGAGCAATTTGTCCTTGATTTCTTGAAGCAGGAAAAGGTTCTCTTGGTTCATGGTCGAGGCTTTAACTGGCAGGAACCAGACCACTTCCGTATTGTTTACCTTCCTCGTGTTGATGAACTAGCCCAAATCCAAGAAAAGATGACTCGTTTCTTGAAACAGTATCGTAGATAGGGCTTACATTCGAAAAAGCTGGAAACATTTGCCTTGAGCTATTGACAAAAGTAAAAGAATCAGATAGAATAGTAAAGTATGTTTAGTAACTGATCACTTTATAGCCGGCTAAACGAATACAAAATCTATGAGGAGGTATTCATCGTGAAACGTACTTATCAACCAAGTAAACTTCGTCGTGCGCGCAAACACGGATTCCGTAACCGTATGTCAACTAAAAACGGTCGTCGCGTATTGGCAGCTCGTCGTCGTAAAGGACGCAAAGTTTTGGCTGCATAATCCAAACGAATTCTATCAAAAATCAGTAGGAACTCGAGTCTACTGATTTTTATTTTTGTAAAAAAGTACAAAAAGCTTTATATTTTTGCTCGAATAGTGTATAATATTTCACATACTGTAAAAATGGAGAATAATCATGAAGAAATCAAAAGTTATGCTTTTTGGAGCTATGGCTTTGACAGCAGGTCTAGCTCTAGCGGCATGTGGGTCTTCCCAATCAAGTAATGCAGACAAGACTTACTCTTATATCTTTGTCAATAACCCAGATACCTTGGATTATATTACCTCTACACGAGACTCAACATCTAGTATCACAACCAACTTGATTGATGGTTTGTTGGAAAATGACCAGTATGGTAATCTCATCCCATCTATGGCTGAGTCATGGACGGTGTCAAAAGATGGTTTGACCTACACTTATAAAATCCGTCAGGGGGCTAAATGGTATACTTCTGAAGGAGAAGAGTATGCGGATGTAACAGCTCATGACTTTGTGACTGGTCTCAAGTATGCGGCTGATAAAAAAGCTGAAAACTTGTACTTGGTACAAGACTCTGTCAAGGGGCTAGCAGATTATGTTGAAGGGAAATCATCTGATTTTGGAACTGTTGGTGTTAAGGCGGTGGATGATTACACTCTACAATACACCCTCAACCAACCTGAAACTTATTGGAACTCTAAAACAACAGCAAGTATCCTTAGTCCCGTAAATGAAGCCTTCTTGAAGTCTCAGGGAGATGACTTTGGAAGTGTGACACCATCAAGTATCTTGTCAAATGGTCCTTACTTATTTAAATCATTCACATCCAAATCTTTGATTGAATTTGATAAAAATCCTAATTACTGGGACAAGGACAATGTTAAAATCGAGAAAGTGAAGCTCTCTTTCTTTGACGGTTCTGACCAAGACAGCATTGCTAGAGGTTTCTTGGATGGTAACTATACAGATGGCCGTATCTTCCCAACAAGTTCAGTATTTGCTGAACTCAAGAAGGGCAATGAGGACAAGATTACCTACACACCACAAAACTCAGTTACTTTCTATTATCTTTTCAACATCAATCGTCAAAGCTACAAGCAGACTATGAAACAGTCTGATAAGGAAAAGACAGATTCACGCGCAGCTATGCAAAATAAAGATTTCCGTCAGGCTATCAACTTTGCCTTTGACCGTCATGCTTATGCAGCGCAGACAAATGGTGAAGATGGAGCAGACCGTATCTTGCGTAACACGGTTACACCAAGTAACTTTGTCCAAGTTGGCGATAAGAACTTTGGTGATATTGTTAATGAGAAAATTGTCAACTACGGTAAAGATTGGGCCAATATCAACCTAAACGATGGTAAGCAAGCCTTCTTGAACCCTGACAAGGCCAAAGAGAAATTTGCGAAGGCCAAAGAAAGCCTGCAAGCTCAAGGAGTAACTTTCCCAATTCATTTGGATATGCCAGTTGACCAGACTGCTAAGTTGGATGTGCAACAGGCTGGATCTTTCAAACAAACAGTGGAAGAAACCCTTGGTAAGGATAATGTGGTTATCGATGTTATCCAACTATCTCCGGATGAAAAAGACCAGGCAACCTACTTTGCAGATACAGCAGAACAAAAAGACTATGACATCGACATCTCAGGATGGGGTGGAGATTACTCAGATCCTAAGACTTACCTAGCGATCCTTGATCCAGAAACAGGTTCTCAGTTGAAAAACATGGGCTTGTCGGAAGGAAAAGATAAGGAAGTGAAGGACAAGATTGGTCTTTCTGACTACAAGAAACTCTTGGATCAGGCCGACGCTGAAATCACAGATACTCAAGCTCGCTATGAAAAATACGCTGAAGCTCAAGCTTGGTTGACAGATAGCGCCTTGTTCCTACCAGTTCAAAGTGGTGGAGCCAACCCAATCTTCCGTAAGACTGTACCGTTTACAGGCCCATTCTCATTCGTTGGTCATAAGGGAAATGCGGACAACTATAAATATGTTGAATTGCAAAAAGAGCCAGTAACTGCTAAACAGTACCAAGAACTTTATGAAAAATGGCTAAAAGAAAAAGCTGAGTCAAATAAAAAAGCTCAGGAAGATTTAGCTAACCACATTCAATGATATTTCTAGTCACGCTTTTCAGTTAATACTCAATGAAAATCTCTTCAAACCACGTCAGTGTTGCCTTACCGTATATATGTTACTGACTTCGTCAGTTCTATCTGCAACCTCAAAACAGTGTTTTGAGCTGACTTCGTCAGTTTCATCTACAACCTCAAAGCAGTGCTTTGAGCAGCCTGCGGCTAGCTTCCTAGTTTGCTCTTTGGTTTTCATTGAGTATAAGCATAGTGGCTGGATTCAGAAAAGGCCTTACCAGAGCTTCTTGCTTCTGGTAGGGCCTTTTCTTTATTCTTTTAAGTGATAGGAGTAGCTAGCGACAACGACGTCCTGGTGCCAACGAAGGGCGTATTTGAGTTTGAGGCTCATCTGATTGTGCAGGATATTTTGCCAAGGTTTATTAGGGATAAACTGGGGTACCAGAACAGTGACTGTATAGTTCTTTTTCTGGGCTTCCTCGGATATCCGTTTGACATACTTGACAGTAGGCGTAATGATGTCACGGTAGCTGGTCTTGATGTTTTTCAGAGTAATGGTTGGGAAGTAATCGGTAAATTCTTGGAGAATTTCTTGGTCTTTCTCTGCTGTTTCCTTGGTAGAAATGTGCATAGCTAGGACTTCATCCCCGATACTTTGAGCGTAGTTAATGGCTCCAACGCTGACGCGTGTGACATTCCCTACTAGAACGAGTACAAGATTGCCATCGTAGGTACGTTTTTCGATTCCTTCATAGAGTCGCAGTTGTTGGGCTACTTTTTGGTAATGACTGTGAATGGCTAAGAAAAGTAGGGTGAGTACGAGAATAATCGGGAAGAAAGGCCAGATATCGCTGAGACGGAAAAAGAGCAGGATCAGTACAATCGCGTAGCAAATGATGGCCCCAAGGATATTGGCAAGGGCAGGTTTTAAGAAATTTGCCCCTTTTTCTTTTTTCCAATGGCGAATCATCCCAGTCTGAGAAAGGGCAAAGGGAACGAAGACACCGATAGTATAAAGAGGAATCAAACGTTCGGTATTGCCGTTAAAAATGAGAAGAAGAATCATAGCCCCAAAAGCCAGAGTTAAAATTCCATTAGAGTAGCCTAGGCGGTCTCCTTTTTCCATAAAGAGGTGGGGCATATATTTGTTTTTAGCCATATTGTAGGCCAGCATAGGGAAGGCTGAAAAGCCAGTATTGGCAGCTACGGCTAAAATCAAGGCTGTGGAGAATTGGAAGGTATAATAGCCAAGGTGGCCAAAGAAGGAATTACCAAGGATGCCTTGAGCCATCTGTGAAAGAATAGTTTCTCCGTGTTGAAGCATAATCCCCATCCAGTAGTTTAGGAAGGTAATGCCTGCAAAAAGAAAACCTAAAATCAATGACATAATGGTCAAGGTCTGAGCAGCATTCTTCTCTTTCGGAGTCTTGAAGAAGGGAACGGCATTTGAAATAGCTTCAACCCCTGTTAGAGAGGCAGAACCACTGGTAAAGGCTCTTAGAATGAGAACGATAGACAGACTCGGTACAGCATGGCCGATAGGAGAAGTCGCCTGATAGCTGAGAGAACCAGTTACTAGTTGAAAGATTCCATAGAGCAAGAGAAAGACAGTACTAATGATAAAGAGATAGACAGGAATCATCAGTGAACTGGCAGATTCTTTCAACCCCCGTAAGTTCAAAAGCATGAGCAAGCAAACTAGAAAAATGGAGATGTGGAGATTGTAAGGGTGGAGAGCAGGGAGAGCTGCTGTGATAGCATCAGCTCCAGATGATACCGATACTGCCACAGTCAGCATGTAGTCAACCAGCAGACTACCTCCAGCAATCAAGCCTAGCTCGGGCGATAGATTTTCTCGAGTAACCATATAGGCCCCTCCTCCTTGAGGGTAGGCGTGGATAATTTGACGGTAGGAAACGGTCAGACTGGCCAGGAGTAGGAGGACAAAAAGGCCGATAGGAAGGCTCCACCATATAGCAAGTGGAGAGAGACTAGCCAAGACGAGGACTACTTGCTCAGGCCCATAGGCAATGGAAGATAGAGCGTCGCTTGACAACATGGCCAAGGCCTGCATTTTTCCCAGCAGCCCCCCTTCGCCTTCGGTTAAGGACTTGAGAGGACGACCGATAAATGTCTGTTTTAATTTTGTAAACATGGTATTTTCCTTTTCTGAAAATTTCAATAAGTGCTATTATACTGCTTTGGAAAAATAGCGTCAAGAGACGACGATGGATTTTAGAATATTTTTTACAGATGAGGAGAGAGGGCAGTTTTTTGGTATAATAGAAGATAGAAAACGAGGTTAGAAGAGATGATTTTTGATACACATACACACTTGAATGTAGAAGAATTTGCAGGTCGTGAGGCAGAAGAAATTGCCTTAGCCGCTGAGATGGGTGTAACACAGATGAATATTGTTGGTTTTGATCAACCGACGATTGAGCGTGCTTTGGAGTTGGTGGATGAGTATGACCAACTTTATGCGACTATTGGTTGGCATCCTACAGAAGCTGGAACTTACTCAGAGGAGATTGAAGCCTACTTGCTTGACAAGCTCAAGCATCCAAAGGTAGTTGCCTTGGGTGAGATTGGCTTGGACTACCATTGGATGACAGCGCCCAAAGAAGTGCAGGAGCAGGTTTTTCGCCGTCAGATTCAGTTATCTAAGGACTTGGATTTACCTTTTGTAGTCCATACCCGTGATGCGCTGGAAGATACCTATGAGATTATCAAGAGCGAGGGAGTTGGTTCTCGAGGTGGCATCATGCATTCTTTCTCAGGAACTCTTGAGTGGGCAGAGAAGTTTGTCGAGCTTGGTATGACTATTTCCTTCTCAGGAGTGGTGACTTTTAAGAAGGCAACCGATATCCAAGAGGCGGCTAGAGAACTTCCTTTGGATAAGATTTTGGTGGAGACGGATGCTCCCTACTTGGCTCCTGTTCCTAAACGTGGTCGTGAAAACAAAACAGCCTATACTCGCTATGTAGTAGATTTTATCGCGGATTTGCGTGGCATGACGACAGAAGAGCTAGCGGCGGCAACGACTGCAAATGCAGAGTGCATTTTTGGATTGGACAGCAAGTAATGAAAGAAAAAATTTCCCAAGTCATCGTGGTTGAAGGTCGCGATGATACGGCCAATCTCAAACGTTATTTCGATGTGGAAACCTATGAGACCAGAGGCTCTGCCATCAATAACCAGGATCTAGAGCGGATTCAGCGCCTGCACCAACGTCATGGAGTCATTGTCTTTACAGACCCAGATTTTAATGGGGAGCGGATTCGGCGCATGATTATGACGGCTATTCCAACAGTTCAGCATGCTTTCCTCAAACGAGATGAAGCAGTTCCCAAGTCCAAGACCAAGGGACGGTCTCTGGGAATTGAGCATGCCAGTTATGAAGACCTGAAAACGGCTCTAGCTCAGGTGACGGAACAATTTGAACATGAGAGTCAGTTTGACATCAGTCGTAGTGACTTGATCCGCCTTGGTTTTCTAGCAGGAGCAGATAGCCGTAAGCGACGAGAATATTTAGGAGAAGCTCTCAGAATTGGCTATTCCAACGGCAAGCAACTCCTCAAACGCCTAGAGTTGTTTGGAGTCACCTTGGCAGAAGTGGAAGAAGCCATGAAATCTTATGAGAATAGCTAAGCAGACCCCAAATGTAAGGGGAATGTGTTACAATAGAGATAAGTAGATTTATTTTAGAGAATTCATTTTGATAACATTTTAAATAGAGGTTTATAAGGAAAGAGCGAAATGAAAATACGAGTTGATAGAGATTCTGTCTGTATGGGTGATGATGTATTACCTCATGAGGTAGAATTTGAAGTTCCGGAAGACATGACGGTGAAAGATTTTTTTGATTTTCTAGAAATGGAGCGTTACCTACCTTCTGTCCAAGGGAATAATGTTGCCTGGGAACTTCGTAATCGAAACGGGGAACACGGAGCTTATTTTACCAAAACACGAGAGATCATTCATCCAGATGCACTCCTAAAAGATATGGTGGAAGGATTTGATGGAACACCCTTATTTGTTTTACTCTATTATTATACTCCAGAAGCTTACTATATTAGAAAAGAGAATAAATGAGAATTGCAGATTATAGCGTGACCAAGGCAGTGCTGGAGCGTCACGGTTTTACCTTTAAAAAGTCCTTCGGGCAAAATTTCTTGACGGATACCAATATCCTTCAAAAAATCGTGGATACGGCTGAAATTGATGACCAGGTCAATGTTATCGAAATTGGGCCAGGTATTGGTGCCTTGACGGAGTTTCTAGCTGAGCGTGCAGCTGAAGTCATGGCCTTTGAGATCGACCACCGTTTGGTACCGATTTTGGCAGATACCCTACGTGATTTTGACAATGTGACAGTGGTTAACGAGGACATTCTCAAGGTCGATTTGGCACAACATATCCAGAATTTCAAAAATCCTGACCTGCCAATCAAGGTAGTAGCTAACTTGCCTTACTACATCACGACGCCTATTCTCATGCATTTGATCGAAAGTGGCATTCCTTTTAGTGAGTTTGTCGTCATGATGCAAAAAGAGGTAGCTGACCGCATTTCCGCTCAACCGAATACCAAGGCTTATGGTAGCTTGTCGATTGCGGTTCAGTACTACATGACGGCCAAGGTTGCCTTTATCGTACCTCGTACGGTCTTTGTGCCAGCGCCAAATGTGGACTCAGCCATTTTGAAAATGGTGCGTCGTCCAGAGCCAGCTGTAGCAGTAGAAGATGAGAACTTCTTCTTTAAGGTTTCCAAGGCTAGTTTCACTCATCGTCGTAAGACCTTGTGGAACAATTTGACAGGTTACTTTGGCAAGACTGAGGAAGTCAAGGATAAGCTGAGCAAGGCTTTGTGCCAAGCAGGCTTGTCACCAAGTGTGCGTGGGGAAGCTCTCAGCTTGGCAGAATTTGCCAGTCTAGCAGACGCACTTAAAGGGCAAGGACTCTAAGATGCAGGGACAAATCATTAAAGCCTTGGCTGGATTCTACTATGTGGAGAGTGAGGGTCGGGTTTATCAGACACGTGCGCGTGGGAATTTTCGTAAAAAAGGCCATACTCCTTACGTTGGGGACTGGGTAGATTTTTCTGCCGAGGAAAATTCAGAAGGTTATATCCTAAAAATTCACGAACGGAAAAACAGTCTGGTTCGTCCGCCTATTGTCAATATTGACCAAGCTGTGGTAATCATGTCCGTCAAGGAACCGGACTTCAACAGCAATTTGCTGGATCGCTTCTTGGTTCTTTTAGAACACAAGGGCATCCATCCCATCGTCTATATTTCCAAAATGGACTTGCTGGAAGATAGAGGAAAACTGGATTTTTATGAACAGACTTATGGTGGCATCGGCTATGACTTTGTGACCAGTAAAGAGGAACTCCTGCCTTTATTAACAGGCAAGGTTACGGTCTTTATGGGGCAGACAGGTGTTGGGAAATCAACTCTTCTCAATAAAATCGCACCAGACCTCAATCTTGAAACAGGAGAAATTTCAGACAGTCTGGGTCGCGGGCGCCACACTACTCGAGCGGTTAGTTTTTATAATCTCAATGGAGGTAAAATCGCAGACACACCAGGTTTTTCATCGTTGGATTATGAAGTATCAACGGCGGAAGACCTCAATCAGGCCTTCCCAGAGATTGCTACTGTCAGCCGAAACTGCAAATTCCGCACTTGTACCCATACCCATGAGCCTTCTTGTGCGGTTAAGCCAGCAGTTGAAGAAGGTACCATTGTGCCCTTCCGTTTTGACAACTACCTGCAATTCCTCAGTGAGATTGAAAATCGCAGAGAAACTTATAAAAAAGTCAGCAAAAAAATTCCAAAATAAGGAGAAACCTATGTCTCAATACAAGATTGCTCCGTCAATTCTGGCAGCAGATTATGCCAACTTTGAGCGTGAAATCAAACGCCTAGAAGCAACTGGGGCAGAATATGCCCATATCGATATCATGGATGGGCACTTTGTGCCACAAATCAGTTTTGGTGCAGGTGTGGTCGAAGCTCTTCGCCCTCATAGCAAGATGGTCTTTGACTGCCACTTGATGGTGGCGAATCCTGAACACCACTTAGAAGACTTTGCGCGCGCAGGTGCAGATATCATCAGTATCCATGTAGAAGCAACACCTCATATCCATGGCGCCCTCCAAAAAATTCGTTCTCTAGGGGTCAAACCTTCAGTTGTTATCAATCCTGGCACACCAGTTGAAGCCATCAAGCACGTCCTTCATCTAGTTGACCAAGTTTTAGTCATGACAGTTAACCCAGGCTTTGGTGGGCAAGCCTTTCTACCAGAGACCATGGATAAGGTCCATGAGTTGGTTGCTCTTCGTGATGAAAAAGGCTTGAACTTTGAAATCGAAGTGGATGGCGGGATTGATGATCGAACTATTGCTCAGGCTAAAGCAGCTGGTGCGACCGTTTTTGTAGCAGGATCCTATGTCTTTAAGGGAGATGTCAATGAGCGAGTACAAACTCTCAGAAAACAACTGGACTAGGGTTGCCGTTTTTGCAGGAGGAGATCGCGGTCACTACCGGACGGACTTTGATAGTTTTGTCGGTGTGGATCGAGGCTCGCTTTGGGTCTTGGAAGAAAACTTTCCGCTCGCTTTAGCGGTTGGAGATTTTGATTCTGTCACTGCAGAAGAGCGACAGGTGATTCAAAAACGTGCCCAGCATTTTGTTCAAGCCCGACCAGAAAAAGATGATACCGATTTGGAATTGGCTCTCTTAACCATCTTTGAACAAAATCCTCAGGCTCAAGTCACTATTTTCGGTGCTTTGGGTGGCCGTATTGACCATATGTTGGCTAATGTTTTTCTTCCTAGCAATCCCAAGTTGGCGCCTTATATGCGCCAGATAGAAATTGAGGATGGGCAAAATTTAATTGCCTATTGTCCAGAAGGGACCAGTCAGCTAGAACCTCGCTCGGACTATGACTATCTAGCTTTTATGCCAGTTCGGGATAGTCAGCTGACCATTCTCGGAGCCAAGTATGAGTTGACAGAGGAAAATTTTTTCTTTAAAAAAGTGTACGCTTCTAACGAATATATAGATAGGGAAGTGTCGGTGACTTGCCCAGATGGCTATGTGGTCGTGCTACATAGTAAGGACAGGAGGTAGAATGGAAAGTTTACTTGTTCTATTATTGATTGCCAACCTAGCTGGCCTTTTTCTGATTTGGCAAAGACAGGATAAGCAGGAAAAACATCTCAGTAAGAGCTTGGAGGATCAGGCAGATCACTTGTCAGACCAGTTGGATTACCGCTTTGAACAAGCCAGACAAGCCAGTCAGTTGGATCAAAAAGATTTGGAAGTGGCTGTCAGCGACCGCTTGCAAGAAGTGCGAATCGAGTTGCACCAAGGCTTAACTCAAGTCCGTCAAGAAATGACAGAGAATCTCTTGCAAACCAGGGATAAGACTGACCAACGTCTTCAATCCTTGCAGGAATCAAATGAGCAACGTTTGGAGCAGATGCGCCAAACGGTCGAGGAAAAACTAGAAAAGACATTGCAGACGCGCTTGCAGGCTTCCTTTGAGACAGTTTCCAAACAACTGGAGTCGGTCAATCGTGGCCTTGGAGAAATGCAGACAGTTGCCCGCGATGTTGGAGCCCTCAATAAGGTTCTCTCAGGAACCAAGACGCGAGGGATTCTGGGAGAATTGCAACTGGGGCAAATCATCGAAGACATCATGACCCCTGCCCAGTACGAACGAGAATACGCAACGGTTGAAAACTCTAGTGAACGAGTGGAGTACGCCATCAAGTTACCCGGACAAGGCGATCAGGAATACGTCTACCTGCCAATCGACTCTAAGTTTCCATTGGCAGATTATTACCGCTTGGAAGAAGCCTATGAAGCAGGTGACAAGGATGAAATCGAACGTTGTCGCAAGTCACTCCTAGCCAGCGTCAAGCGCTTTGCTAAGGATATCAAGAGCAAGTACATAGCCCCACCTCGGACGACTAATTTTGGAGTCTTGTTTGTTCCGACAGAAGGACTTTACTCAGAGATTGTTCGCAATCCGGTCTTCTTTGATGACTTGAGACGGGAGGAGCAGATTATTGTTGCTGGTCCAAGTACTCTATCAGCCTTGCTCAATTCCCTATCCGTTGGCTTCAAGACCCTCAATATCCAGAAGAGTGCTGACCATATCAGTAAGACCCTTGCTAGCGTCAAGACTGAGTTTGGCAAGTTTGGTGGCATTCTGGTCAAGGCACAAAAACATCTTCAACATGCCTCTGGCAATATTGATGAATTATTAAACCGTCGCACCACAGCTATCGAGCGGACGCTCCGTCACATTGAGTTATCAGAAGGTGAGCCTGCGCTTGAACTACTCCATTTCCAAGAAGATGAGGAAGAATATGAAGATTAGTCACATGAAAAAAGATGAGCTGTTTGAAGGCTTTTACCTAATCAAATCAGCTGACCTGAGACAAACTCGCGCTGGGAAAAACTACCTAGCTTTTACCTTCCAAGATGATAGTGGCGAGATTGAAGGGAAACTCTGGGATGCCCAACCTCATAACGTTGAGGCCTTTACAGCAGGCAAGGTTGTCCACATGAAAGGACGCCGAGAAGTTTATAACAACACTCCACAGGTCAATCAAATCACCCTGCGTTTGCCTCAACCTGGTGAACCAAATGATCCAGCTGATTTTAAGGTCAAGTCGCCAGTTGATGTCAAGGAAATCCGTGACTATATGTCGCAAATGATTTTCAAAATTGAAAATCCTGTCTGGCAACGAATTGTCCGAAATCTCTACACCAAGTATGATAAGGAATTCTACTCTTATCCAGCTGCTAAGACCAACCACCATGCCTTTGAAACGGGCTTGGCCTATCATACGGCAACCATGGTGCGCTTGGCAGATGCCATTAGCGAAATTTATCCTCAACTTAATAAGAGTCTGCTCTATGCAGGAATTATGCTACATGACTTGGCCAAAGTTATTGAGTTGACGGGACCAGACCAGACTGAGTATACAGTGCGAGGTAATCTCCTTGGACATATCGCTCTGATTGATAGCGAAATTACCAAGACAGTGATGGAACTCGGTATCGATGACACCAAGGAAGAAGTCGTTCTGCTCCGCCACGTTATCCTCAGCCACCACGGTTTACTTGAGTATGGAAGCCCGGTTCGTCCACGTATCATGGAGGCAGAGATCATCCATATGATTGACAATCTGGATGCTAGCATGATGATGATGTCAACAGCTCTGGCTTTGGTGGATAAGGGAGAGATGACCAATAAAATCTTCGCTATGGACAATCGTTCCTTCTATAAACCAGATTTAGATTAATAATTTAAGAAAAACGAGCATTTTTAGGGCAAGAATGTTCGTTTTTTTATGTGAATATGGTATAATAGATAAAATATCAAAATTAAATGAAATGGGAAATAGAAATGAAATTAAGAAGAAGTGATCGGATGGTTGTAATTTCCAACTATTTGATTAATAATCCTTATAAACTAACTAGTCTTAATACTTTTGCTGAAAAGTATGAATCTGCTAAATCATCCATCTCAGAAGATATCGTGATTATCAAACGCGCCTTTGAGGAAATCGAAATCGGTCATATTCAGACTGTGACTGGAGCTGGTGGGGGTGTCATCTTCACACCATCAATCTCAAGTCACGATGCCAAGGAAATGGTTGAGGACTTGCGTGCCAAGTTGTCAGAAAGTGACCGTATCTTGCCAGGTGGCTATATCTACTTGTCAGATTTGCTTAGTACACCAGCTATCTTGAAAAATATTGGTCGCATTATTGCCAAGAGCTTTATGGACCAAAAAATCGACGCGGTTATGACCGTAGCGACTAAGGGTGTGCCACTTGCAAATGCAGTTGCCAATGTCCTCAATGTTCCTTTTGTTATTGTGCGCCGCGACCTGAAAATTACCGAAGGTTCAACTGTCAGCGTCAACTATGTATCCGGTTCAAGTGGTGACCGTATCGAGAAAATGTTCCTTTCAAAACGTAGTCTCAAGGCAGGCAGCCGTGTCTTGATTGTGGATGACTTCTTGAAAGGTGGCGGAACTGTCAATGGGATGATCAGCCTCTTGCGTGAGTTTGATTCAGAATTAGCAGGTGTAGCGGTCTTTGCGGATAATGCCCAAGAAGAACGTGAAAAGCAATTTGACTACAAGTCACTCTTGAAGGTAACCAATATTGATGTCAAGAATCAAACCATCGATGTTGAGGTTGGCAATATCTTTGACGAAGATAAATAAGAGATATAACTAAAGGTTGGAACGATTGTCCCAGCCTTTCTTTGCAAATAGAATAGAAGGAAGCTTATGAAAACACCATTTATCAATAAAGAAGACTTAGAAAAGATTGCTGCTGAGTTCCCGACTCCTTTTCACTTGTATGATGAGAAGGGAATTCGTGAGAAGGCAAGAGCCGTCAACCAAGCCTTTTCGTGGAACAAGGGCTTTAAGGAATATTTTGCAGTTAAGGCAACTCCAACACCAGCTATCTTGAAAATCCTCCAAGAGGAAGGTTGCGGTGTAGACTGCTCTAGTTATGTAGAGCTCTTGATGAGCCATAAACTGGACTTTCCAGGTTCTGAGATTATGTTCTCTTCTAACAACACGCCAGACAAGGAATATGCCTATGCGCGTGAATTGGGTGCGACCATTAACTTGGATGCTTTTGAAGATATTGAACATCTAGAGCGTGCAGCAGGCATTCCAGAAATTATCTCTTGTCGTTACAATCCTGGCGGTGTTTTTGAACTGGGAACAGATATCATGGACAATCCTGGTGAGGCCAAGTTTGGGATGACTAATGCCCAGCTTTTTGAAGCCTTTGCAATTTTGAAGGAAAAAGGAGCCAAGACCTTTGGAATTCACTCCTTCCTAGCATCCAATACAGTGACCCATCTCTATTATCCAGAGTTGGCCCGTCAGCTCTTTGAATTGGCTGTTGAAATCAAGGAAAAGTTGGGTATTTCGCTAGACTTTATCAATCTTTCTGGTGGTATTGGTGTTAACTATCGTCCAGATCAGGAACCAAATGACATCGCCTTGATTGGTGAGGGAGTTCATAAGGTTTATGAAGAAGTCCTTACACCAGCAGGTCTTGGTCAGGTCAAGATTTTCACAGAATTGGGTCGCTTTATGTTAGCCCCTCATGGAGCTCTCGTCACAAGAGTCACTCATAAGAAAAAAACTTACCGTACCTATCTGGGTGTGGATGCATCAGCAGTCAACCTCATGCGTCCAGCCATGTATGGAGCCTATCACCATATCACCAATCTGACTCATCCAGAAGGACCAACTGAAGTAGTAGACGTGGTAGGTTCACTCTGCGAAAACAATGATAAATTTGCAGTGAATCGCGAACTGCCTCATACAGAAATCGGTGATTTACTGGTGATTCATGATACAGGTGCCCACGGATTTTCGATGGGCTACCAGTACAATGCCAAACTTCGTTCTGCGGAAATCCTCTATACTGAAGAAGGCAAAGCGCGTCAAATCCGCCGTGCAGAGCGCCCTGAGGACTATTTTGCAACCTTGTATGGTTTTGATTTTGAAGAATAATCTGAGAATAGATTGAAAATGAAATTGAAAAACAGATTGCTTTCTAAAAAATAGGCAAAAATCTTGTTTTTCCTTCAAGTCGTGATATAATAAAACTATAAAACGTTTTCAAGGAAGGTAACGATATGTCTGAAGAAACAATTGATTATGGACAAGTGACAGGAATGGTGCATTCGACAGAAAGCTTTGGTTCGGTAGATGGGCCTGGTATTCGCTTTATTGTCTTTTTGCAGGGCTGTCACATGCGTTGCCAGTATTGCCATAACCCGGACACTTGGGCTATGGAGTCCAATAAATCACGTGAACGCACAGTAGATGATGTCTTGGCAGAGGCCTTGCGCTACCGCGGTTTCTGGGGAAATAAGGGTGGTATTACAGTCAGTGGAGGAGAAGCTCTCTTGCAGATTGATTTTCTGATTGCCCTCTTCACCAAGGCTAAGGAACAAGGAATCCACTGTACCTTGGATACTTGTGCCCTTCCTTTCCGTAACAAACCACGTTACCTTGAAAAGTTTGACAAACTTATGGCAGTCACTGACTTGGTTCTCTTGGATATCAAGGAAATCAACGAAGAACAGCATAGGATCGTTACTAGTCAAACCAATAAAAACATTTTGGCCTGTGCCCAGTATCTATCAGATATTGGAAAACCGGTCTGGATTCGCCACGTGCTAGTTCCGGGTTTGACAGACAGAGACGATGACTTGATTGAACTTGGTAAGTTCGTCAAGACCCTCAAAAATGTTGATAAGTTTGAAATTCTGCCTTATCACACCATGGGTGAGTTCAAGTGGCGTGAACTTGGGATTCCTTATTCACTCGAAGGAGTCAAACCACCAACAGCAGACCGCGTGAAAAACGCTAAAAAACTCATGGATACAGAAAGTTATCAAGACTATATGAAACGTGTACATGGATAAAAAAGAAGCCTGATGGGAACATCGGGCTTTTGAGTTACAAAAAAAACTTAGCAAACCAGCTAAGTCTTTTTCTTCTTATCTCGAACGTTGTTTTCCAGCGTTACGATTTTTGTGTTTTTTCTTGCTTGTGATAGCAGTTGGTTGTTCAGGGGTAACGTCTTTTCGTCCGTTTGCTGTTGAGAAGGCACTTGATTTTGGTGGGTTCTTCGCCAATTCTTCACGGACTTTTTTGCGAAGTTTTGGACGAACGATATAGTTGACGATGAACTGTTGGAGAATCATCATGAAACCACCGACAACCCAGTAAAGTGTAACACTGGCTGGTGAGAATAGGGAGAAGACGACAATCATGAGTGGGCTCATGTAAATCATTTTCTTGATTTGTTCTCTTTGCATTTCATCTTCTACTCCGTGAAGTGAAAGGAGCGATTGAAGATAGTAAAGGACACCAGCGCAGGCAACCAAAATCATACTTGGAGAACCTAGAGGAATTCCTAGGTAGCTTGCTTGAGCAACTCCTTCAGTATGTTGGGCAGCAAAGTAGATAGCAGAGAAGAAAGGCATTTGAAGGAGGATAGGGAAACATCCTACACCACCAAACATGCTGATGCCGTGCTCTTTTTGAGCGGCAAAGAGAGCTTGTTGGGCTTCGAGTTTTTCTTCTTGAGTAGTTGCTTCTTTGAGACGTGTTTGATGTGGCTCAAGGACGTGCTTGAGGGCGTTCATCTTTTCAGAGTGAAGCGTTGCCTTCCATGATTGGTAGATACCAAGTGGCAAGATAATCAAGCGCACGATAATGGTTACGATGATGATACCAACCCCAAAACCAAGTCCCTTGTCATTGGCGAAGTACTTGATAGCTTCAGCCATAGGGGCTCCGATAGTATTCCAAATAAATCCTGTTGGCTGTCCTGTGGCTTTATCGACATTGACACAGCCAGTCAAAACAAGCAACATAGCCACTCCCATAGCTGAGAGTGCAAAACGTTTAATAGATTTCACTGTTTTTATTCCTTCTTTAAAAATTATACCTTTCTATTCTACTGTTTTTTTACAAAATATACAATAGTTCTAGAGACCTAATTTGCGATTTTAAAGTCAGGGTAAGGAGGAAAGTTGCTCAGTTGGACATCTAAGTAGCTGACTTTTGAAAAAGGTGTGGGTCCTTTTCGGATTTCTTGGATAAATTTCGCCATGATAGCAGATGAGTCTGCTTGGGCTAAGATTTCGACTGTGCCATCGTCGTTATTCCATACTCGGCCTGTGATGCCACCGATTTCAAGCGCCAGGCTGTAAACACCCCAACGAAAGCCGACTCCCTGTACCCTACCTTGGGCAATCATTCTAACCTTTTGCATACCAAACCCCTTTGATTGTGTTATAATATTTCTATGACTATTATAACCTCAAAAGCCAATTCTGTGGTAAAAAATGCCAAGAAATTACACCAAAAAAAATACCGCAAGTCTGCCTATTTGATTGAAGGTTGGCACTTGTTTGAAGAAGCTGTTCAAGCTGGAGTGACGATTGAGAAGATCTTTGCCCTAGAAACTTACCGAGATCAGTTAGCCTCGTTTCCGCAAACTGTCTGGGTATCAGAGGATATTTTGCTAGATTTGGCAGATTCTCAGACTCCACAGGGAATTGTTGCCGTGGTTCAAAAAGAAGAAGTAGGACAAGTTGATTTGAGTCAGGGCAAGTTCTTGTTTTTGGAAGATGTGCAAGATCCTGGTAATGTGGGAACTATTATTCGGACTGCGGATGCAGCAGGCTTTACAGGAGTGATTGTTTCAGATAAGTCGGCAGATATATACAGTCTCAAGACCCTCCGTTCTATGCAAGGCAGTCATTTTCATCTACCCATTTATCGGATGTCGAGCCAAGCGCTTCTAGAGGAAGCTAAAAATGCGGGTATTCCAGTGCTGGCAACCACTCTTTCCAAGGATTCTAAAGATTATCGTGACTTGCCACATTTAGATCAGTTTGTCTTGGTTATGGGAAATGAAGGTCAAGGAATTAGTCCCCTCATGGTTGAAAGTGCAGACCAGTTGGTTCACATTAGCATGAAGGGACAGGCAGAGAGTCTCAATGTTGCAGTTGCAGCAGGTATTTTGATTTTCCATTTAAGCTAATTTTAACTTTCTTTGTTATAATCAAGGAAAGATATTCATAGAAAAGGAGACAAGGATGAATCATACTATTATACAAGACCGTACTGGTCTCAATCAATTTTACGCTAAGGTCTATGCCTTTGTTGGACTAGGCGTCGGTCTATCCGCCTTAGTATCGGGCCTCATGTTGACGGTCTTTCAGTCTCAGTTGGTTTACTTTTTGATGCAGGGACGTCTCTGGTTGACCATTGCAACCCTTGCGGAGCTAGCACTAGTCTTCGTTGCCAGTAACATGGCCTTAAAGAATAGTCCAGCCGCTCTTCCAGTATTTTTACTTTACTCAGTATTAAATGGCTTTACTCTTAGTTTTGTGGTAGCTTTCTATACTCCGGGTACAGTTTTATCCGCCTTTGTATCGAGCGCCCTTCTCTTCTTTGTCATGGCGGCAGTTGGCATGTTCACCAAGAAAGACTTGAGTGGACTTGGTCGAGCAATGATGGCGGCTCTTATCGGTTTGCTGATTGCTATGGTAGTCAATATTTTCTTGGCTAGTGGTTTCTTTGATTATATGATTAGCGTAGCCATGGTTTTGGTCTTCTCAGGGTTGATTGCTTGGGATAACCAACGAATTCGCCTTGCCTATGAACAATCGCAAGGTCGTGTAGCGACAGGCTGGGTTGTGTCAATGGCTCTCAGTATTTATCTTGATTTTATCAATCTTTTCCTAAGTATTCTACGTATCTTCGGGCGAAATGACTAGAAGGTCCCTAACATCAGTGTTCCAAGGAGCACTGATTTTTTTAAATTTTCTCTTTTCTTTTCTTGGAAATAGGTGTATAATGCTTTTAATTAATTTTTGAGGAGTAGCCTATGAAGAAAAGTTTTATCCATCAACAAGAAGAGATTTCCTTTGTCAAAAACACTTTTACCCAGTATTTGAAAGATAAGCTAGAAGTTGTCGAAGTTCAAGGCCCTATCTTGAGCAAGGTCGGTGACGGGATGCAGGATAACCTGTCTGGTGTGGAAAATCCAGTATCTGTTAAGGTTTTGCAGATTCCTGATGAAACCTATGAAGTGGTGCATTCACTTGCCAAATGGAAACGCCATACCTTGGCTCGTTTTGGTTTCGGTGAAGGTGAAGGTCTTTTTGTTCACATGAAGGCCCTTCGTCCGGACGAAGATTCGCTTGATGCGACTCACTCTGTTTATGTTGACCAGTGGGACTGGGAGAAGGTCATTCCAAATGGTCAACGCAACATTGTCTACCTAAAAGAAACTGTTGAGAAGATTTACAAGGCTATTCGTCTGACAGAACTAGCTGTTGAAGCTCGCTATGACATTGAGTCTATCTTGCCAAAACAAATCACCTTTATCCATACAGAAGAGTTGGTAGAACGTTACCCAGACTTGACTCCAAAAGAACGCGAAAATGCGATCTGTAAAGAATTTGGTGCAGTCTTCTTGATTGGTATCGGTGGCGAATTGCCAGACGGTAAACCGCACGATGGACGTGCCCCAGACTACGATGACTGGACAAGTGAGTCTGAAAATGGCTACAAGGGTCTTAACGGCGATATTCTTGTTTGGAATGAATCTCTGGGCGGAGCGTTTGAGTTGTCTTCTATGGGGATTCGTGTAGATGAAGAAACCCTTCGCCGTCAGGTTGCTATCACAGGTGATGAAGACCGTTTGGAATTGGAATGGCACAAGGCTTTGTTGAATGGCCTATTCCCATTGACAATCGGTGGAGGAATTGGACAATCTCGGATGGCCATGTTCTTACTTCGCAAGAAACATATCGGAGAAGTGCAAACAAGTGTTTGGCCTCAAGAAGTCCGCGATACTTACGAAAATATTTTGTAGAGAATCGAACCGCAAGGTTCGGTTTTCTTTCTCTTTTCGCCCATAATTTGGTATAATAAACGGTATGAAAATCGTATCAGGAATCTATGGGGGACGTCCCCTCAAGACACTAGAAGGCAAGACGACAAGGCCCACTTCGGATAAGGTTAGGGGAGCTATTTTTAATATGATTGGTCCCTACTTTGAAGGGGGGCGAGTCTTGGACCTTTATGCAGGTAGTGGTGGTTTATCTATCGAGGCAGTATCACGTGGTATGACCAGTGCTGTTTTGGTGGAACGAGACCGTAAGGCTCAGGCTATCGTGGTTGAAAATATCCAGATGACTAAGGAAGTTGGAAAATTTCAACTTCTCAAGATGGAGGCGGAACGAGCCTTGGAGCAGGTATCTGGGCCTTTCGACCTCATTTTCTTAGACCCTCCTTATGCCAAGGAACAAATCGTAGCAGATATTGAAAAAATGGCTGAGAGAGAACTTTTTTCTGAAGATGTCATGGTCGTCTGTGAGACGGATAAAGCCGTTGAACTTCCAGAAGAAATTGCCTGCCTGGGCATCTGGAAGGAAAAAATTTATGGAATTAGTAAGGTGACAGTCTATGTCAGATAAGATTGGCTTATTCACAGGCTCATTTGATCCGATGACAAATGGGCATCTGGATATGATTGAACGGGCTAGCAAACTCTTTGATAAGCTCTATGTGGGTATTTTTTTTAATCCCCACAAACAAGGATTTCTCCCTATCGAAAATCGTAAACGGGGGCTGGAAAAGGCTTTGGAGCATTTGGAAAATGTTGAAGTCGTGTCTTCACATGATGAATTGGTGGTTGATGTCGCAAAAAGACTGGGTGCTACTTGTCTAGTGCGGGGTTTGAGAAATGCGGCGGATTTGCAATATGAAGCCAGTTTTGATTACTACAATCATCAGCTGTCTCCTGATATAGAGACCATTTATTTACATAGCCGACCGGAGCATCTTTATATCAGTTCATCCGGTGTTCGAGAGCTGCTGAAGTTTGGTCAGGACATTGCTAGCTATGTTCCTGAGAGTATTTTGGAGGAAATAAGAAATGAAAAAAAAGATTAGATGGCCCTTATATGTCATTGCGGCCTTGATAGCGACTTTCTTGGCATTTGTAGTGCCCTTGCCCTACTATATAGAGGTTCCAGGTGGTTCGGAAGATATTCGCCAGGTCCTGAAAGTCAATGACACAGAAGATAAGGAAGCTGGTGCCTATCACTTCGTTACGGTCGGTGTCCAACATGCCACTTTGGCTCATATGATTTATGCTTGGTTGACGCCTTTTACAGATATTCGTAGTGCCCAGGAGACTACAGGTGGCTCTTCAGATGTTGAATTTATGCGGATCAATCAATTCTACATGCAGACATCACAAAATATGGCCAAGTATCAAGGACTAAAAACAGCTGGTAAAGATATCGAACTTAAATACCTTGGGGTTTATGTCTTGAACGTGACAGATAATTCAACCTTTAAAGGGATTCTCAATATCTCTGATACGGTTACAGCAGTCAATGATCAGACCTTTGACAGTTCCAAAGATTTGATTGATTACGTCAATTCTCAAAAACTAGGGGACTCCGTCAAGGTCACCTATGAAGAAGATGGGCAAACCAAGTCTGCAGAAGGTAAGATCATCACCTTGGAAAACGGCAAAAATGGGATTGGAATCGGTTTGATTGACCGTACAGAAGTGACCAGTGATGTCCCAATTCGCTTTTCAACAGCCGGTATCGGCGGTCCAAGTGCTGGTCTCATGTTTAGTCTGGCTATCTATACTCAAATAGCTGATCCGGGTCTTCGTAACGGCCGTATCGTTGCCGGTACAGGAACCATTGATCGCGATGGTAATGTGGGGGACATTGGAGGTATTGATAAGAAAGTTGTAGCTTCGGCTAGAGAAGGTGCTGCGATTTTCTTTGCTCCTGATAACCCTGTTAGCGAAGAAGAACAAAAAGCGCACCCGGATGCGAAAAACAACTATCAAACAGCTCTGGAAGCAGCTAAAACAATCAAGACAGATATGAAAATCGTGCCAGTTAAAACCCTACAAGATGCAATTGATTACTTGAAAAACAATCCCTAGTTTTTAAGTGAAGTTTCCAAACTAGCGCACAAACAGAGAAGATGGTATAATAGTCAAATGGTTCAATTATTATTCACTCTAAGCAGTCACATGCTCTTTATTTATGTGAGTTTTTACCTTTTAAAGGATCTTGTTAGATGGGAAAAGGTTTTAAAAGTTACAGCCGAAAATACAAGAAAAGTTCGTTTATTAGTAGCCTTTTTCAGCATTGTAATGGGCTATATCTTGAGTTCTTTCTTTATCAGCCTATATCAGTTGTGGCAAGAAGCGCTTAGAGGATTATTATAAAATCAAATGTAAAGGAAATAAGTATGGAAAAAATTGTGGTTCAAGGTGGCGATAATCGTCTGGTAGGAAGTGTTACGATCGAAGGAGCAAAGAATGCAGTCTTGCCCTTGTTGGCAGCGACTATTCTAGCCAGTGAAGGAAAGACCGTCTTGCAGAATGTTCCTATCTTGTCAGATGTTTTCACTATGAATCAGGTGGTTCGTGGTTTAAATGCCAAGGTGGATTTTAATGAAGAAGCTCATCTTATTGAGGTGGACGCGACTGGTGATATCACTGAGGAAGCTCCTTACAAGTATGTCAGCAAGATGCGTGCATCTATCGTTGTCTTGGGGCCAATACTAGCCCGTGTAGGTCATGCTAAGGTATCCATGCCAGGTGGTTGTACGATTGGTAGCCGCCCTATTGATCTTCATTTGAAAGGTCTGGAAGCTATGGGGGCTAAGATTAGCCAGACAGCTGGTTACATCGAAGCCAAGGCAGAACGCTTGCATGGTGCTCATATCTACATGGACTTCCCAAGTGTTGGTGCTACGCAGAACTTGATGATGGCAGCGACTCTAGCTGACGGGGTGACAGTGATTGAAAATGCTGCGCGTGAGCCTGAGATTGTGGACCTAGCCATTCTCCTAAATGAAATGGGAGCCAAGGTCAAAGGGGCTGGTACAGAGACCATTACCATTACTGGTGTGGAGAAACTTCACGGTACGACTCACAATGTGGTCCAAGACCGTATCGAAGCTGGAACCTTTATGGTGGCTGCTGCCATGACTGGTGGTGATGTCTTGATTAAAGACGCTGTTTGGGAGCACAACCGTCCCTTGATTGCCAAATTGCTTGAAATGGGAGTGGAAGTGATGGAGGAGACTGAAGGAATTCGCGTTTGCTCTCAACTAGAAAATCTAAAAGCTGTCCATGTGAAAACTTTGCCTCATCCAGGATTTCCGACAGATATGCAGGCTCAATTTACAGCCTTGATGACCGTCGCAAAAGGCGAATCAACTATGGTGGAGACAGTTTTTGAAAATCGTTTCCAACATCTAGAAGAAATGCGCCGCATGGGCTTGCACTCTGAGATTATCCGTGATACAGCGCGTATTGTTGGTGGTCAACCTTTGCAGGGGGCAGAAGTTCTTTCAACTGACCTTCGTGCCAGTGCAGCCTTGATTTTGACAGGTTTGGTAGCACAAGGAGAGACCGTGGTTGGTAAATTGGTTCACTTGGATAGAGGTTACTACCGTTTTCATGAGAAGTTAGCGCAGCTGGGCGCTAATATTCAGCGGATTGAGGCAAGTGATGAAGATGAATAAGAAATCAGGCTATGTAGTCAAACGTTTACTTTTAGTCATTATGGTACTGATTTTAGGTGCTCTAGCCCTAGGAATCGGTTTAATGGTAGGTTATGGAATCTTGGGCAAGGGTCAAGATCCATGGGCTATCCTGTCTCCAGCAAAATGGCAGGAATTGATTCATAAATTTACAGGAAATTAGGCTGGAAGACCAGCCTTTTTCTAGAGATAAGGAGAAATATGAACAAAAAAACAAGACAGACACTAATCGGATTGCTGGTATTATTACTTTTATCTGCGGGAAGCTATTATATCAAGCAGATGCAGTCGACAGCTAATAGTCCTAAAACGAAGGTTAGTCAGAAAAAACAAGCGTCTGAAGCTCCTAGTCAAGAATTAGCAGAAAGTGTCTTAACAGATGCAGTCAAGAGTCAAATAAAAGGGAGTCTTGAGTGGAATGGATCAGGTGCTTTTATTGTCAATGGCAATAAAACAAATCTAGATGCCAAGGTTTCAAGTAAGCCTTACGCCGATAATAAAACAAAGACAGTGGGCAAGGAAACCGTGCCAACTGTAGCCAATGCCCTCTTGTCTAAGGCAACCCGCCAGTACAAGAATCGTGAGGAAACGGGGAATGGTTCGACTTCATGGACTCCACCAGGCTGGCATCAGGTTAAGAATCTTAAGGGAACTTATACCCATGCAGTTGACAGAGGTCATTTGTTAGGCTATGCCTTGATTGGTGGTTTGGATGGTTTTGACGCCTCAACAAGCAATCCTAAAAACATTGCTGTTCAGACGGCATGGGCAAACCAGGCGCAGGCCGAGGATTCGACAGGTCAAAACTACTATGAAAGCATGGTACGTAAAGCCTTGGACAAAAACAAGCGTGTCCGTTACCGTGTAACCCTTTATTACGCTACAAATGAGGATTTAGTTCCTTCAGCTTCACAGATTGAAGCCAAGTCTTCAGATGGAGAATTGGAATTCAATGTTCTAGTTCCCAATGTTCAAAAAGGGCTTCGATTGGATTACCGAACTGGAGAAGTAACGGTCACTCAGTAAAAGATAAGATAAACTCCTATGTCACTTGTGGATGTGGGAGTTTTTTTGACAATTTAAGTAGGACTAGAATAGACACTGATACTTAATGAAAATCAAAGTGCAAACTAGGAAGCTAGCTGCAGGTTGCTTAAAGCACAGCTTTGAGGTTGCAGATGAAGCTGATGTGGTTTGAAGAAATCTTCGAAGAGTATGAGAAAAAATAATATGTACTGGACTAAATTTTGTGATATAATAAAGGATAAGTTACTATTTTAGGAGAAGAACTATGGAAGACCCAAGTAGTCAGAATTTGTTGCTACAATTTGTTTTATTGTTTATCTTGACGGTATTAAATGCCTTTTTCTCAGCCACAGAAATGGCCATGGTGTCACTAAACCGTGCGCGGGTTGAACAAAAGGCAGAAGAAGGAGATAGACGCTATATCCGTCTGCTGAAGGTACTAGAAAATCCTAATCACTTTTTATCAACCATTCAAGTAGGGATCACTCTGATTACAATCTTATCAGGGGCGAGTTTGGCAGAAACTCTGGGACAAGAAATTGCATCTTGGCTTGGAAATGGCGAAACAGCTTATGCTATTGCAAGTTTTCTATCTTTAGCATTTTTGACTTATATTTCCATCGTTTTTGGGGAATTGTATCCTAAGAGAATCGCTCTTAATCTAAAGGATGCCTTGGCGATTCGTACAGCGCCAGTTATCATTGGCCTGGGGAAACTAGTTAGTCCCTTTGTTTGGCTTTTATCTGCGTCTACTAATCTTTTGAGTCGCTTGACTCCCATGACCTTTGACGATGCTGACGAAAAAATGACCCGTGATGAAATCGAGTACATGCTGACAAATAGTGAAGAAACACTAGATGCTGACGAAATTGAGATGTTACAGGGGATTTTTTCACTAGACGAACTGATGGCTAGAGAAGTCATGGTTCCTCGGACGGATGCCTTTATGGTGGATATTCAGGATGACAATCAGGCTATTATTGAAAGTATTTTAAAGCAAAATTATTCTCGTATTCCTGTCTATGATGGAGACAAGGATAATGTAATCGGTTTGATTCATACCAAGCGCCTGCTCAATGCAGCCTTTGTGGACGGCTTTGACAATATTGTTTGGAGACGTATTTTACAAACACCGCTTTTTGTACCAGAGACGATTTTTGTGGATGATCTCTTGAAAGCTCTTCGCAATACGCAAAATCAAATGGCAATCTTGCTAGATGAATACGGTGGGATGGCTGGTTTGGTGACTCTGGAAGACCTCTTAGAGGAAATTGTAGGGGAAATCGATGATGAAACAGATAAGGCTGAAATTGAAGTTCATAAAATTGGAGAAGACACCTATATCGTTCAAGGTACTATGAATCTCAATGACTTCAATGACTACTTTGATGTTGAACTGGAAAGTGATGACGTTGATACCATCGCTGGTTATTATTTGACAGGAGTTGGGACCATTCCAACGACTGAGAAACTCAGCTATGAATTGGTCAGCCAAAACAAACAGCTTATCCTAACCAATGATAAAGTGAAAAATGGACGTGTTACCAAGGTAAAAGTCCAAATCACAGAAGTCGAAATAGAAGAAGAAACAGAGTAAATTAGAGGCTTTTGTCATCATGCGTGACAAAGCTTTTTTCAGTTGATTTTAAAAGGGAATAGTATCCTCGAAAAACTCAGTCCCCAAACTCGCCCCAAAAGTTTTTTAAAGTTATCCTTTTTTATCATGAAATAAAAATAAAAAAGCCCTATTTTACGGGCTTTTTGTCTTGATAAATTCCGATTAATTCGGCATTGAAAGGCGGTAGACGGATTTGAACCGACGATCAAGCTTTTGCAGAGCCGTGCCTTACCACTTGGCTATACCGCCTTAACGTTTATTATTATACCTTGAAAATGATTTTCAGTCAATAGCTTTTTCAGATTTTTTGTGTCAATAAGCCTAAATATTCTGAAAATTCGTTTACTTTTCTTGAAATCTATGGTATAATTGATGATAACCTATACTTTATAAGAGGAGTAAATAAATGAAAAAAAGTCAAGTGCTTGCTGTAGCGGGAGCTACCTTATTAACGTCAGGAGTTCTAGCTGCGTGTTCAAACACTAGTTCAAATAATGCTAAACTAGCAAAAGATTACCAATATGTTTATCAAACAGATCCAGAAACCTTGGATTATATCGTTAGCAATATTGATTCAACATCTTTCATCACAACAAATGCTGTAGATGGTTTGTTGGCTAACGATAAATATGGTAACCTGGTTCCTTCTATTGCTGAATCATGGACAGTTTCAAAAGATGGTTTGACTTATACCTATAAAATCCGTAAGGATGCTAAATGGGTAACTGCAGAGGGAGAAGAATATGCTCCTGTCACTGCTAAAGACTTCGTTACTGGTTTGAAACATGCGGTAGATGGAAAATCAAAAGGACTTTCAATCGTTAGCTCTTCTATTAAAGGATTAGAAGCATACATCAAGGGTGAAACAAGTGATTTTTCAACCGTTGGAGTAAAAGCAGTTGATGATCAAACACTAGAATATACCTTGAACCAGCCAGAAACTTTCTGGAATGACAAGACAACTAGTGGTGTTTTGATGCCAGTTAATGAAGAATTCTTAGCTTCAAAAGGGGAAGGTTTTGGTGCCCCAACAGATGCTAACTCTATTCTTTATAACGGTCCATTTGTCTTGAAATCAGTAACTCCAAAATCATCTATCGAGATGGCTAAAAATGATGCATACTGGGATAAAGAAAATGTAAAAATTGAGAACGTTAAGTTCACTTTCTGGGACGGTAAGGATCAAGATGTAATTGCCAAAGGTTTTTCTGATGGTCAATATAGCAAAGCTCGTATCTTCCCTACAAGTTCGACATATGAAAAATATGCAGCTGACTTCAAAGATAACATTTACTTTAACGAACCAGGTGCGGGTGTTGCGACTGTCAGCTTGAACTATGGCCGTACAGCTTATAACCACACTGCTAAGACAAGTGATGCTCAAAAGACATCTACTAAGAAAGCCTTGTTGAACAAGGAATTCCGTCAAGCCTTGAACTTTGCGGTAGATCGCAGTTCTTATTCAGCTCAAACAAATGGTACTGATGGAGCTGCAGTAGCCATCCGTAATACATTCGCACCATATAATCTTCAAGTTGGTAAGAAAACATTTGGTGAATTGGTACAAGATAGCTTGGCTAAGACAAATTCTTCTACTTGGTCAAACGTATCTCTAGCAGATTCTCAAAATGGCCTTTACAATGAAGAAAAAGCGAAAGAAGTCTTTGCTAAAGCTAAATCAAGCTTGCAAGCTGAAGGAGTTGAATTCCCAATTCACTTGGATGCCTTGGTTATCCAAGAATCAACAGCGGTTGTAAACCGTGTTCAATCATTGAAGCAATCAATTGAAAAAGTATTGGGTTCAGATAATGTTGTTGTAGACTTGCAACAAATGACTCAAGCAGAAGCTTTACCAATTTCATTTAGTGCTCCAACAGCTAAAGAGCAAGACTGGGATATCCATACTTTGCTAGGATGGAACCCTGACTATCAAGACCCTTCTACTTTCTTGGATCAGTTCGTCCTTAAGGGAGGAAGTACTCGTCTTTACCTTGGTATTGACCAAAACACTGATGCATCAGTATTAAGCAAACTTGGTTTAGCTGACTATGGAAAATTACTTGATGACGCAAATAGCGAAAACCAAGATGTTCAAAAACGTTATGAAAAATACGCAGTAGCACAAGCTTGGTTGACTGACAATGCTTTGACAATTCCAGTAATGGCTTCTCCTAAAGAAACAGCCGTTTCATATGTTTCAAAAGTTCTACCATTTAGCTCTTCATATTCTGTAGCTGGTCTTAAAGGTGAAAATGCAGGATACTTGAAGTATACTGAAGTTGGTGAAAAAGCAATCACCAAAGAAGAGTATGAAAAAGCTCGTGAAAAATGGTTGAAAGAAAAGACTGAGTCAAACGAGAAAGCTCAAAAAGAATTGGCAAGTCATGTGAAGTAAATAATTTCCAATAGAACTTTCTCTCCATGAGGAGAAGGTTCTTTTGGGATTTTTAAAGGAAATGATATGAAAAAATATATTTTTATGCGTGTTTTGCGGTCATTGGTTTCTATCTTCTTAGTAACAACCTTGACTTACACGATTATCTATACAATGGTTCCTCGAAAATTGATTTTCAAACAGGATACCAACTATAACAAGATTGCGACAACTGCTGATAAACGTGATAACTATGAAAATACAGTTTATGAGCGTATGGGCTATATCGAGTACTACGATACCAAAGAGTTGCAAGAAAAAGCTAGCCAGATGGATGCTTCTGTAACAGTTGAAGCTAATGATACCAACAAGGCTATCTATGAAAAATACATCAAACAAATCGGTCATGGTTGGACCTTGGGAGAATTTACTGAAAGTGGTCAATTCTACGCTACTCGTGAAATCCCAATTTTTGAACGTGTTTTCAAATTCTATGCTAACTTGATTGATATTGACCATACAAATAAAATTCAAGATCCTGACAATCCAGATTTGAAGCGTTACCTTCGTTTCGAAAACGATCCAGCAATCGGATGGTCATTGGTTGGTTCAGGTACCAAACACAAATATCTCTTGTACTTCAATAGTCAGTTCCCATTTGTGCATCAAAACTTTGTGAACATTAATTTAGGTGACTCTTATCCAACCTATGCTAATAGTCCTGTTTTGCAGGTTATTACTCAGGGACAAGGGCAAACAAAAACTTCGCAAGTTCAGTTCCCAACAGGTAAGAAAACTTCTTCTGTAAATATTTACTCAAGAACCTACAAATCACCTAGTCAGGCTGATTCTCGTGAAGTAGCCAACTACGGGAAAGATGATCCTTATACAGCCACTGAAAGTAATTACCAATATCCTTCTATGATTGCCAGCTCTGCTGTCGTTGGATTGATCGGTTTGGTAATTTCTTATGCGATTGCCGTGCCGCTTGGTTCAGCTATGGCCCGCTTCAAGAACACTTGGATTGATAGTTTTTCAACAGGGGCTTTGACCTTCTTGATGGCTCTTCCAACAATTGCCTTGGTTTATATCGTTCGTTTGGCTGGTTCTTCAATCGGCTTGCCAGATTCATTCCCTATCTTGGGTGCTGGAGATTGGCGTTCATATGTTTTACCAGCAGTTATCCTTGGTTTGTTGGGGGCTCCTGGTACAGCTATTTGGATTCGTCGCTACATGATTGACTTGCAATCACAAGACTTTGTACGTTTTGCTCGTGCAAAAGGTTTGTCTGAAAAAGAAATTTCAAACAAACACATCTTTAAAAATGCCATGGTTCCACTTGTTTCAGGGATTCCTGGTGCTGTAATCGGGGTTATCGGTGGTGCAACTCTTACTGAAACAGTCTTCGCCTTCCCAGGTATGGGTAAAATGTTGATTGACTCTGTAAAAGCATCTAATAACTCTATGGTCGTAGGTCTTGTCTTCATCTTTACATGTATTTCTATCTTCTCACTTCTTTTAGGAGATATTTGGATGACCATTATTGACCCACGTATTAAATTGACTGAGAAAGGAGGCAAATAATGTCTACAATCGATAAAGAAAAATTTCAGTTCGTAAAACGTGACGATTTTGCCTCTGAAGCCATTGATGCGCCAGCCTATTCTTACTGGGGGTCAGTGTTTAGACAATTTATGAAGAAAAAATCAACTGTAGTCATGTTGGGAATCTTGGTAGCTATCATTTTGATGAGTTTCATCTACCCAATGTTTTCTAAGTTTGATTTCAATGATGTCAGCAAGGTAAACGACTTTAGTGCTCGTTATATCAAGCCAAATGCTGAGCATTGGTTCGGTACTGACAGTAACGGTAAATCTCTCTTTGACGGTGTCTGGTTCGGAGCTCGTAACTCTATCCTCATTTCTGTGATTGCGACAGTGATTAACTTGGTTATCGGTGTCTTTGTCGGTGGTATTTGGGGAATTTCAAAATCCGTTGACCGTGTCATGATGGAAGTTTATAACGTCATCTCAAACATCCCATCTCTTTTGATTGTTATTGTCTTAACTTACTCAATCGGAGCTGGATTCTGGAATCTGATTTTTGCCATGAGTGTCACAACATGGATCGGAATTGCCTTCATGATTCGTGTGCAAATCTTGCGTTACCGTGATTTGGAATACAACTTAGCGTCACGTACTTTGGGAACACCAACCTTGAAGATTGTTGCCAAAAACATTATGCCACAATTGGTATCTGTTATTGTGACAACTATGACTCAGATGCTTCCAAGCTTTATCTCATACGAAGCCTTCTTGTCATTCTTCGGTCTTGGATTACCGATTACCGTGCCAAGTTTGGGTCGTTTGATTTCGGATTATTCACAAAACGTAACAACCAATGCTTACTTGTTCTGGATTCCATTGACAACCCTTGTCTTGGTATCCTTGTCCCTTTTCGTAGTTGGTCAAAACTTAGCGGATGCTAGTGATCCACGTACACATAGATAGGAGTAGAAATGACAAAAGAAAAAAATGTAATTTTGACTGCTCGCGATATTGTCGTGGAATTTGACGTTCGTGACAAAGTATTGACAGCCATTCGCGGCGTTTCCCTTGAACTAGTTGAAGGAGAAGTATTGGCCTTGGTAGGTGAGTCAGGATCAGGAAAATCTGTTTTGACAAAGACTTTCACAGGTATGCTTGAAGAAAATGGTCGCATTGCCCAAGGTAGTATTGACTACCGTGGGCAAGATTTGACAGCTTTATCTTCTCATAAAGATTGGGAACAAATTCGTGGGGCTAAGATTGCGACTATTTTCCAAGATCCAATGACTAGTTTGGACCCAATTAAAACAATTGGTAGTCAGATTACAGAAGTTATTGTAAAACACCAAGGAAAAACAGCTAAAGAAGCGAAAGAATTGGCGATTGACTACATGAATAAGGTTGGGATTCCAGACGCAGATAGACGTTTTGATGAATACCCATTCCAATATTCTGGAGGAATGCGTCAACGTATCGTTATTGCGATTGCCCTTGCCTGCCGACCTGATGTTTTGATCTGTGATGAGCCAACGACTGCCTTGGATGTAACTATTCAAGCTCAGATTATTGATTTGCTGAAATCATTACAAAACGAGTATCATTTCACAACAATCTTTATCACTCACGACCTTGGTGTGGTAGCAAGTATTGCGGATAAGGTAGCGGTTATGTATGCAGGAGAAATCGTTGAGTATGGAACTGTTGAGGAAGTCTTCTATGATCCTCGCCATCCATATACATGGAGTCTCTTGTCTAGCTTGCCTCAGCTTGCTGATGATAAAGGGGATCTTTACTCAATCCCAGGAACACCTCCGTCACTTTATACTGACCTGAAAGGGGATGCCTTTGCCTTGCGTTCTGACTATGCAATGCAGATTGACTTCGAACAAAAAGCTCCTCAATTCTCAGTATCAGAGACACATTGGGCTAAAACTTGGCTTCTTCATGAGGATGCTCCAAAAGTACAAAAACCAGCTGTGATTGCAAATCTCCATGATAAGATTCGTGAAAAAATGGGATTTGCCCATCTGGCTGACTAGGAGGAAGGAAATGTCTGAAAAATTAGTAGAAATCAAAGATTTAGAAATTTCCTTCGGTGAAGGAAGTAAGAAGTTTGTCGCAGTTAAAAATGCTAACTTCTTTATCAACAAGGGAGAAACGTTCTCGCTTGTAGGTGAGTCAGGTAGTGGGAAAACAACTATTGGTCGTGCCATTATTGGTCTAAATGATACAAGTAATGGTGATATCATTTTTGATGGTCAAAAGATTAATGGTAAGAAATCGCGCGAACAAGCTGCGGAATTGATTCGTCGTATCCAGATGATTTTCCAAGACCCTGCCGCAAGTTTGAATGAACGTGCCACTGTTGATTATATTATTTCTGAAGGTCTTTACAATCACCGTTTGTTTAAGGATGAAGAAGAACGTAAAGAGAAAGTTCAAAATATTATCCGTGAAGTGGGTCTTCTTGCTGAGCACTTGACTCGTTACCCTCATGAGTTCTCAGGTGGTCAACGTCAACGTATCGGTATTGCCCGTGCCTTGGTGATGCAACCAGACTTTGTTATTGCAGATGAGCCAATTTCAGCCTTGGACGTTTCTGTGCGTGCCCAAGTCTTGAACTTGCTCAAAAAATTCCAAAAAGAACTTGGTTTGACCTATCTCTTTATTGCCCATGACTTGTCTGTCGTTCGTTTTATTTCAGATCGTATCGCAGTTATTTACAAGGGTGTTATTGTAGAGGTTGCAGAAACAGAAGAATTGTTTAACAATCCAATTCATCCATATACTCAAGCCTTGCTTTCAGCGGTACCAATCCCAGACCCAATCTTGGAACGTAAGAAGGTCTTGAAGGTTTACGACCCAAGTCAACACGACTATGAGACTGATAAGCCATCTATGGTAGAAATCCGTCCAGGTCACTATGTTTGGGCTAACCAAGCCGAATTGGCGCGTTACCAACAAGGGTTAAACTAATAATGGTTTTATAATTTCCATAAAAATTGATATGGAAATTATAAACCTTTTTTTGTTGGACTGATTTGAAAGTCTTTGAAAGCTACTTGAAAGAATTTTCGAAAAATTTTAAAAAATTCTGAAATATTCTTGACAGGTGATGGAAAAGGTGGTAAGATAGGAAACATCAAAAAAGAAAGCAGAAAAAGAAATGAATAAGAAACAAGCTGTAACGATGAATCAAAACTTTTACTTTAGCTACTTTAGATAGTGTTTGTAGACATGTCACCATGGATGCAAACAGTTCAAGCAATTTGTTTGTATCTATGTGGCTAAGATTTTTGATTGTGGTCCATATAGATGAATATCTAAATGGACTAGCTAAGTTGTAACTTGTTAGATTATTTCAAGCATCCGTTTAGATAGTATCTAGGCGGTTTTTTGTTTTATCTTTTCTGAGAAGGAGTTTCATTATGAAAGTTGTTCGAAAATTACTAGCCCCTCTCTTGGTAGTGGGGATCCTCTTGACCTCTCTGATTAGTTTGCATCAGTTGAAGTCAGATAAGAAAAAAGATGTGTTTCGTATCGGTATTTCGCAATTTATTACCCACCAGTCTCTAGATGCTACTAGAGAAGGCTTTGTAGATGAACTGGCTAAACAAGGCTATGTTGAGGGGGAAAATATTGAGATTGATTTGCAAAATGCACAGGGAGAACAACGAAATCTAAAAACGATTTCCCAGCAACTAGCAGAATCTAGTGATGTCGTTCTAGCTATCGCAACGCCTTCTGCTCAGAGCTTGGCCAATACAACACAAGCGACACCTGTTATCTTTTCAGCGGTAACAGATCCTGTCAGTGCCAAGTTGGTTGAGTCAAGAGAGCATCCTGGGGGCAATGTAACTGGGACAAGCGATCAGTCATCAGATGCCATTTCAACCCAAATTAATTTGATAAAGAAAGTCCTACCAAAGGCTAAAACGATTGGAATCCTCTATACTCAGAGTGAGCCCAATTCGGTTGTCCAAAAGGATGAAGCTAAGCGCCTTTTGGAAGAAAAAGGCTTTACCGTTGTTGAAAAAACAATCTTGGACAGTAACAACGTCAAGGCTGCAGCAGAAAGCTTGATGGCAGAGGTGGATATGGTTTTTGTCCCAACGGATAATATCATTTCGTCAACCATGGAAACAGTTAAGCAGGTTTCTATTAAACACAAGGTTCCAGTATTCGGTGGTTCAACAGAAATGATTGCGGTTGGTGGCCTGTATAACTACGGAACCAATTATGAAGAATTGGGAAGACAGACGGCTCGCATGTTGATTCGTGTCTTAAAAGGTGAAAAGCCAGAAAATATAGCAGTTGAGTTGCCTGAAAAACTGGAATTGCATACCAATCAAGAAATGGCAGATGCATTGGGAATTGATATTAGTAAGTTAGAAGGCAAGGAATAAGGAGGTTTAAGATGAATTTTGTGTTATCTAGTTTATCAGAAGGTTTGTTGTGGTCGATTATGGCGATTGGGGTCTACTTGACTTTCCGTATTTTGGATATTGCGGATATGACTGCTGAAGGAGCCTTTCCACTGGGGGCGGCTGTCGTCGCATCTCAGATACAGGCAGGGACAAATCCTTGGATTGCGACTTTACTTGCTTTGTTTGCAGGTATGGTAGCAGGTCTAGTATCAGGAATGCTCCACACCAAGATGAAAATTCCAGCTCTCTTGACAGGTATTGTGACCTTGACAGGGCTTTATTCAATCAATATTAAAATCATGGGAAGTGTGCCCAATCTTTCCTTGGGAGATTCTTCAACTGTCTTTAAACAGTTGGCTAGCTTGGGACTGACAAATGAAGAAGCTGTTTTCTCATTCAGTTTGGCCTGTCTCTTACTTGTTTGTTTGGTCTTGACTCTTTTGATGAAAACAGAGATTGGCTTGGTCTTGCGTTCGACTGGGGACAATATTCCGATGAGTGAGGCCAATGGGGTCAATGTAGACACCATGAAGATTGTTGGTTACATGATTTCAAACGGCTTGATTGCCCTATGTGGTTCCTTGTTTGCCCAAAATGATGGATTTTCGGATGTAACTTCTGGGACAGGAACTATCGTTGTTGGTTTGAGTGCAGTTATTATTGCGGAAGTTTTGATACACGACTTGACCATTGGAGGCCGCTTGTTATCCATCGGAATCGGTGCTATTGTATACCGTTTGATTATTTTAAATATCTATGAAATTCCAAATCTAGATCAAAACTTAGTTCGTCTCTTTAATGCAATCTTGCTCGCTTTAGTTTTATTTGCACCAGAATTGCAAAAGAGATTAAAGATTCGTGGTCTGAAATTGAGAAATGAATAGGAGGAGAAAGTTATGGCAAGTTTGTTAACACTTGAAAATATTCACAAAACCTTTGAAGCAGGGACGGTCAATGAGAACCATGTCCTCAAAGGATTAGATTTAGAGGTTGAAGAGGGAGATTTTATCTCTGTGATTGGTGGAAATGGAGCAGGAAAATCTACTTTGATGAATATCTTGGCCGGCAATTTATCTGTGGATGAAGGGGACCTTCTACTGGCAGGCAAATCCATTAAAAATCTGAGTGTCAGAAAGAGAGCCAAGGATATTGCCCGTGTTTTTCAAGATCCTAAGATGGGGACAGCTTCTCGTTTGACGATTGAGGAGAATATGGCTATTGCCTTGAGACGCGGGCAGAAGAGAGGGCTTGGTTGGGGCGTGAAGGAGAAGGATAGAATCCAGTTTCAAGAAGCCTTGAAAGAGTTGAATATTGGTCTTGAAAACCGCTTGAAAGTGGATACTCAATACCTCTCAGGAGGACAAAGACAGGCCTTGACCCTAGTCATGGCAGCTCTGGTGAAACCCAAACTTTTGCTTTTGGATGAACATACTGCGGCACTTGATCCGAAAACGAGTCAAATGGTGATGGACTTGACGCAAAAGATTGTGGAACACCATCAATTGACGACTTTGATGATTACCCACGATATGAACCATGCGATTGAGTATGGTAATCGTCTCATTATGCTCTATCAGGGTAAGATAGTGGTGGATGTCAAGGGAGAGGAGAAAAAGCATCTGACAGTTGAAGATCTCATGCATCTCTTCCAGAAAAATAGTGGTCAAAGTCTAGTTAGTGATGAATTAGTTTTGGGATAAAGAAAAAGGCTGAGATCTAGTGTCTCAGTCTTTTATTTCTTACGCTTTGCAAAATCTTTTCAAACCGTGTCAGCTCTATCTGCAACCTTAAAACAGTGTTTTGAGCAACCTGCGGCTAGCTTCCTAGTTTGCTCTTTGATTTTCATTGAGTATAAACTCAGTAAGGAGCTCTCTTTTGCAGAAAAGCAGAGTTCTTTTTGCTGTCTATTCCATCTCTGAAAGCGTAAAACAAACTAGTCAGGGTGGCTAGTTTGTGGTATAATGAAAGAGACTCAAAAAGAAACAGGAGAAAAATGATGGATTTACTATTAGCAATTGTATTGATTGTGCTAGCTTTTCTAGGAGGAGCTCTTGGAGGAATGTACTTGGTTCGTAAGCAAATCGAAAAAGAATTCGCTGACAACCCACGTTTGAATGCTGAAGCAGTTCGTACTCTTTTGAGTGCAAATGGTCAAAAACCAAGCGAAGCCAAGGTACAACAAGTTTACCACCAAATCATCCGCCAACAAAAAGCAGCCCTTGCTAACAATAAAAAGAAAAAATAAATAAGGAAAAGTCTGGGATGAAAGTTCCAGACTTCTCACTATGTTGGCTAAGGGTTTAGGGATGAGACTTTTTCCTTGCATTCTATTGATATTTGATTATGATTAAGAGAGATAGTTGTTGATTAGGCTGTCATTATTCAGTTCATAAGGAACGGTAATCATAATGAACTATCAATCAGAAAAAAGACTAGAAAGAAGACTGTATGGATAATCGACCAATTGGTTTTTTGGATTCGGGTGTCGGGGGCTTGACCGTTGTGCGCGAGCTCATGCGCCAGCTTCCCCATGAAGAAATCGTCTATATTGGAGATTCGGCGCGGGCGCCCTATGGTCCCCGTCCTGCTGAGCAAATTCGTGAATATACTTGGCAGTTGGTCAACTTTCTTTTGACCAAGGATGTCAAAATGATTGTCATTGCTTGTAATACTGCGACTGCCGTCGTCTGGGAAGAAATTAAGGCTCAACTAGATATTCCTGTCCTAGGTGTTATTTTGCCAGGAGCTTCGGCAGCTATCAAGTCCAGTCAAGGTGGGAAAATCGGAGTGATTGGAACGCCCATGACAGTACAATCTGACATCTATCGTCAGAAAATCAACGATCTGGATCCGGACTTACAGGTGGAGAGCTTGGCCTGTCCCAAGTTTGCTCCCTTGGTGGAGTCGGGTGCCCTGTCAACCAGTGTCACCAAGAAAGTGGTCTATGAAACCCTACGTCCCTTGGTTGGAAAGGTGGATAGCCTGATTTTGGGTTGTACCCATTATCCACTGCTCAGACCTATTATTCAAAATGTCATGGGACCCAAGGTTCAGCTCATTGATAGTGGGGCAGAGTGCGTACGGGATATCTCAGTCTTACTTAATTATTTTGAAATCAATCGTGGTCGCGATGCCGGACCACTCCATCACCGTTTTTACACAACAGCCAGCAGCCAAAGTTTTGCACAAATTGGTGAAGAATGGCTGGAAAAAGAGATTCATGTGGAGCATGTAGAATTATGACAAATAAAATTTATGAATACAAGGATGAACAGGACTGGTATGTCGGGTCCTATGGTATTTTTGGTGGCGTCCGGACGTTGACGGATGATGACTTGGATTTTCCTCTATTGGAGTTTGCCCAAAGATTTCGAGATGAGGATCGAGGTTTTCCTGTTTCTGTTACTGTTTTACGCTATGGTTCTCTCTATCGTTTATTGTCTTTTGTGGTAGATATCCTTAACCAAGAAATGGGACGAAATGTGGAAGTCATCCAACGTCAGGGGGCTTTGCTCTTGGTTGAAAATGGGCAACTCCTGCATGTAGAATTGCCTAAAGAAGGGGTTGATGTAGAAGCCTTCTTTGAGACAAACAAGGTCAGAGAAACTTTGTTGATTGCGACTCGTAACGAAGGCAAGACCAAGGAATTTCGAGCTATCTTTGATAAGTTAGGCTACGATGTGGAAAATCTCAATGACTATCCTGACTTGCCTGAAGTAGCAGAAACAGGCATGACCTTTGAAGAAAATGCCCGTCTCAAGGCAGAAACTATTTCTCAATTAACGGGCAAGATGGTTTTGGCAGATGACTCAGGTCTCAAAGTCGATGTCCTTGGTGGCTTGCCAGGTGTCTGGTCAGCTCGTTTCGCAGGTGTGGGAGCAACTGACCGTGAAAATAATGCCAAACTCTTGCACGAATTGGCCATGGTCTTTGAACTAAAAGATCGTTCGGCTCAGTTCCATACAACCCTAGTCGTAGCCAGTCCAAACAAGGAAAGCTTGGTTGTTGAAGCAGACTGGCCAGGCTACATTAACTTTGAACCTAAGGGTGAAAATGGCTTTGGCTATGACCCTCTCTTCCTTGTAGGAGAGACAGGCAAGTCCTCAGCTGAATTAACCCTTGAAGAAAAAAATAGTCAATCTCACCGTGCCTTAGCCGTTAAGAAACTTTTGGAGGTATTTCCATCATGGCAAAGCAAACCATCATTGTAATGAGTGATTCCCATGGCGATAGCTTGATTGTGGAAGAAATCCGTGATCGCTATGTAGGCAAAGTTGATGCCGTTTTTCATAATGGCGATTCTGAACTGCGTCCTGATTCTCCCCTTTGGGAAGGCATCCGTGTTGTTAAAGGGAACATGGACTTTTACGCCGGCTACCCAGAACGTTTGGTGACTGAGCTTGGTTCGACCAAGATTATCCAAACCCATGGTCACTTGTTTGACATTAATTTCAATTTTCAAAAGTTGGACTACTGGGCTCAGGAAGAAGAGGCCGATATCTGCCTCTATGGTCACTTGCATGTGCCAAGCGCTTGGATGGAAGGTAAGACCCTCTTTCTAAATCCAGGTTCCATCAGTCAACCACGTGGGACCATCAGAGAATGTCTCTATGCTCGTGTGGAGATTGATGATAGTTATTTCAAAGTTGACTTTTTGACACGAGCCCATGAGGTGTATCCGGGCTTGTCCAAGGAGTTTAGCCGATGATTGCCAAGGAGTTTGAGACTTTCTTGTTGGGGCAGGAGGAAACTTTTTTGACCCCTGCTGAAAATCTGGCCGTGTTGATTGATACCCACAATGCGGATCATGCGACCCTCTTGCTCAGTCAGATGACCTATACTCGTGTTCCTGTTGTGACAGATGAAAAACAGTTTGTTGGGACGATTGGGCTCAGAGATATTATGGCTTATCAGATGGAGCATGACTTGAGTCAAGAAATCATGGCAGATACGGATATCGTTCATATGACGAGAACCGACGTAGCGGTCGTCTCGCCTGATTTTACCATTACGGAGGTTTTGCACAAGCTGGTAGATGAGTCCTTCTTGCCGGTTGTGGATGCAGAAGGGATTTTCCAAGGGATTATCACGCGTAAGTCTATCCTCAAGGCTGTCAATGCTCTTTTGCATGACTTTAGTAAGGACTATGAAATTCGATGCAAATGAGAGATAGGATTTCAGACTTTTTAGAGGAAAAGCAGGGCTTGTCTGCCAATTCCAAGCAGTCCTATAGGTATGATTTGGAACAGTTTTTAGACATTGTGGGCGAGCGGATTTCTGAGACCAGTCTCAAGATTTACCAAGCCCAGCTAGCCAATCTAAAAATTAGCGCCCAGAAACGAAAGATTTCGGCCTGTAACCAATTTCTCTACTTTCTCTATCAAAAAGGAGAAGTGTATAGCTTTTACCGCTTGGAATTAGCTAAACAAGCTGAAAAGAAGACCGAAAAGCCAGAACGGTTAGACCTAGAGTCTTTTTGGCAGGAAAGTGACTATCCAGAGGGACGCTTGCTAGCGCTCTTAATCCTAGAACTGGGACTCTTGCCAAGCGAGATTTTATCCCTCAAGATTGAGGATATCAATCTGTATTTTCAGGTGTTGAGAATCAGCAAGGCTTCCCAACAGAGGATTGTCACCATTCCCACGACCTTGCTTTTAGAATTGGAACCCTTGATGGGGCAGACCTATCTTTTTGAAAGGGCAGGGAAGGCCTATTCTCGTCAGTGGGCCTTCCGTCAGTTAGAAGCTTTTGTCAAGGAGAAAGGTTTCCCAACCTTATCAGCTCAAGCCTTACGAGAACAGTTCATTCTACGACAAATAGAAAACAAGGTCGATTTGTACGAAATTGCAAAAAAATTAGGATTAAAAACAGTCCTGACCTTAGAAAAATATAGATAATGGATATTAAATTAAAAGATTTTGAAGGGCCTCTGGACTTACTTTTGCACCTGGTTTCTAAGTACCAGATGGATATCTACGATGTGCCCATTACGGAAGTCATTGAACAGTATCTAGCTTATGTCTCAACCCTGCAGGCCATGCGTCTGGAAGTGACGGGCGAGTACATGGTCATGGCCAGTCAGCTCATGCTGATCAAGAGCCGCAAGCTCTTGCCAAAGGTAGCGGAAGTGACAGATTTGGAAGATGACCTGGAGCAGGATCTTCTCTCTCAAATTGAAGAATACCGCAAGTTCAAGCTCTTGGGGGAGCACTTGGAAGCCAAGCACCAAGAACGGGCCCAGCACTATTCCAAAGCGCCGACAGAGTTGATTTACGAAGATGCGGAGCTTGTTCATGACAAGACGACCATTGACCTCTTTTTGGCTTTTTCAAATATCCTAGCCAAGAAAAAAGAGGAGTTTGCACAGAATCACACGACTATCTTGCGGGATGAGTATAAGATTGAGGACATGATGGTCATCGTAAAAGAGTCCTTGACTGGACGAGATCAATTGCGCTTGCAGGATTTGTTTAAGGAAGCCCAGAATCTCCAAGAGGTCATCACCCTCTTTTTGGCAACCCTAGAGTTAATCAAAACCCAAGAGATGCTCCTTGTGCAAGAGGAGAGTTTCGGAGATATCTATCTCATGGAAAAGAAGGAAGAAAGTCAAGTGGTCCAAAGCTAGACTTGATAGAGAGGAAAGATGAGTACTTTAGCAAAAATAGAAGCGCTCTTGTTTGTAGCAGGTGAAGATGGGATTAGAGTCCGCCAGTTAGCTGAACTCCTCTCTCTGCCACCGACAGGCATCCAACAGAGTTTAGAAAAATTAGCCCAGAAGTATGAAAGGGACCCAGATTCTAGTTTGGCTCTGATTGAGACAGGGGGCGCTTATAGATTGGTGACCAAGCCTCAATTTGCAGAGATTTTGAAGGAATATTCTAAGGCGCCCATCAACCAGAGTTTGTCTCGGGCTGCCCTTGAGACCTTGTCCATCATTGCCTACAAACAACCCATCACACGGATAGAGATTGATGCCATCCGTGGGGTCAACTCGAGTGGGGCCTTGGCAAAGTTGCAGGCCTTTGACTTGATACGAGAAGACGGGAAAAAAGAAGTGTTGGGTCGCCCCAACCTCTATGTGACTACAGATTATTTCCTAGATTACATGGGGATAAATCATTTGGAAGAATTACCAGTGATTGATGAGCTTGAGATTCAAGCCCAAGAAAGCCAATTATTTGGTGAAAGGATAGAAGAAGATGAGAATCAATAAGTATATTGCCCACGCAGGTGTGGCCAGTAGGAGAAAAGCAGAAGAGCTGATCAAGCAAGGTTTGGTGACGGTTAACGGCCAAGTGGTACGTGAACTAGCAACCACTATCAAGTCAGGCGACAAGGTCGAAGTTGAAGGTCAACCAATCTACAACGAAGAAAAGGTCTATTATCTGCTTAACAAACCACGCGGTGTCATTTCCAGTGTGACAGATGACAAGGGCCGCAAGACGGTTGTCGACCTCTTGCCCAACGTGAAAGAGCGCATCTACCCTGTAGGTCGTTTGGACTGGGATACATCAGGAGTCTTGATTTTGACCAATGATGGGGATTTTACGGATGAGATGATTCACCCTCGTAATGAGATTGACAAGGTTTATGTCGCGCGTGTTAAAGGTGTGGCCAATAAGGATAATCTCCGCCCCTTGACCCGTGGACTTGAGATTGATGGTAAGAAAACCAAGCCGGCTGTCTATGAGATTCTCAAAGTGGACCCAGTCAAAAATCGCTCTGTGGTGCAGTTGACTATCCATGAAGGGCGTAACCACCAGGTTAAAAAGATGTTTGAAGCTGTTGGTCTTCAAGTGGACAAGTTGTCACGGACTCGTTTTGGACACTTAGATTTGACAGGTCTCCGTCCAGGTGAATCTCGTCGTCTTAATAAAAAAGAAATCAGCCAACTACACACCATGGCTGTAACCAAGAAATAATGAAACGAATTTTAATAGCGCCTGTGCGCTTTTACCAATGTTTTATCTCCCCAGCCTTTCCACCCTCTTGTCGCTTTGAGCCTACCTGTTCAAACTATATGATTCAGGCTATTGAAAAACATGGCTTCAAGGGTGTCTTGATGGGCTTGGCTCGGATTTTACGTTGCCATCCCTGGTCGAAAACAGGTAAGGACCCCGTCCCAGACCATTTTTCCCTCAAACGGAATCAAGAAGAAAAATGAGGTTTGGTAAAAATATTTTAGTGAAATGATAAAAACGCATCCTATCAGGTTTGAGTGAGCTTGATAGGATGCGTTTTATCATGTAAAGATGTTGGTTGAGTTTGAAGCAACTTATTTCAAGGCTTTTTGTGCGTCTTCAATCATGAGTTTGGTTGATTCAAGTCCGCCTCCGCTTAGATACCAGAGGTCTGGTGTTAGTTGGATAATCTTGCCATTTTTAGCAGCAGGAGTTTCAGCGATAAGGGCATTTTCTAGGACCCCGTCGTTACTAGAGTTGTCACCACCGATGGCAAGGGTACGATTGATGACAAAGAGGATGTCAGGATTGATTTCTTTGACACTTTCAAAGCTGACTTCTTGTCCGTGGCGAGAGTCTTCAAATTGAGTGTCAGTTGGCTTGAATTTCAAGGTTTGGTACAAGAAAGAGAAACGAGATTGGGCACCAAAGGCTGCCATTTTTCCCTCATTGAGGAGGATAGCAAGGGCTTTTTTGTCAGAACTTTCGTTTTTAGTAGCGACTTCTTGGATGCTCTTGTCTAGCTTAGCCAATTCTTCCTTGGCTTTCTGTGTACCAGTTTCACCAAAGGCGCTTGCTAAGGATTCAATGTTGGCCTTAGTTGAAGTCCAGTAGTCATCTTTGCCTGCTTGGAAGAGAACAGTCGGAGCGATTTCGTTGAACTTATCTACGAATTTTTGGGTACGTGGTGAAGCGATAATTAGGTCTGGTTCAAGAGCAGCAAGGGCTTCTAGGTCTGGCTCAACCATAGAACCAACATTTTTAACTTTTCCAGCTAGGTCTTTAAGATAAGTCGGAACAGTTTTTGTAGGCATTCCGACGATATTCTTTTCAAAACCTAAAGCGCGAATAGTATCCGCAGCACCGAGGTCAAAGGTCACAATCTTTTCAGGGATTTTTGAAAGTGTGACTACACCTAGTGAACTTTTAATGGTTACCTCTGTTGGAGCAGAGCTGCTTGTTTCCGACTTACTAGTGCTTGAGTTTGTACTACATGCACCAAGTAGGAGCAAGAAGCTGGCCGCTAGGGCAGTGAGATAAAATTTAAGGGATGTTTTCATGATTTCTCCTTTTTAAAATGTGATAACGATTTAGGGAGTCTCTAGGTTTTATTGACTAAGAGACAAAGTTTCTTCTAACTCGAGTTTCTGAGTTGCTAGCTATAGATGCAGATCTTTTTGCCATTGATATCAGCCAGCGTGATGGGAATCTCGTAAAGTTGACTGAGCAGGTCGACCTGCATAATTTGAGCAGTCGTTCCCTTGCTAAAGACTTGGCCGTCTTTGAAAGCGACAATTTCATCCGCATACTGACTGGCCATGTTGATATCGTGGAGGACGATGATAATGGTCTTTCCGAGTTCTTCCACTAGTCTCCGAAGAATTTGCATCATGCTAACGCTTTGCTTGATGTCGAGATTGTTGAGCGGTTCGTCTAGCAAGATAAAGTCCGTATCCTGGGCCAGTACCATAGCGATAAAGACTCGCTGGAGCTGGCCTCCAGACAGACTATCGATGTAGCGGTCTTTTAGGTTGGTTAGTTCCAGATAGTCCAGAGTTTCTCGGATTTTTGCCCAATCCTCTGTTCTCAGTCGACCTCGACTGTAGGGAAAACGTCCAAAGCTGACCAGTTCTTCAACCGTCAATTTGGCTTGGTAATTGATTTTCTGCTTTAGGATAGTCAGTTCTTGAGCCAGTTCTTGCGAATTCCAGCTCTCGATTTCACGACCTTTGATACTGAGAATTCCCTGATCTTTCTTGGTCAGTCTGCTCATGATGGAGAGGAGAGTCGATTTTCCAGCACCATTTGGACCAATGAAGGCTGTCAATTTCTGAGGACTGACTTCAAGCGAAATGCCTTGCAAAATATCCTGTTTTTGAATGGATTTGTCAATGTTTTCCAGTTTCACCGACGCGCCCTCCTATAAAGTAAGATAAAGAATAAGAAGCCACCCACACTCTCGATGATCATACTGATGCGAATTTCCAGAGCAAAAACTCGTTCAATCAGGGCCTGCCCCAAGGTCAAACTGATAAATCCGACCAGAATGGCCACGATAAAGAGCAACTTGTGCCGATAGTCTTTGACGATTAGGTAGGTGAGGTTGGCTAGCATAAAGCCGAGGAAGGCCATAGGACCTACCAAGGCAGTGGCCGTTGAGGTCAAAAGCACGATGCCCCAGAGGAGTTCTTTCTGTTCTTTTTCAACATCGAGTCCCAATATCTGAGCCGTTTCTCTTTGCAGGTGCAAGACATCCAGAATAACTGCTTTTCGAAAGAAAAAGATGGTCAAAGCAAGGATAATCAGAGAACTGATGGCTAGGATGGAAGTGTTGAGATGTTGAAAGGAGGCAAAGAGACTGTTTTGCAGTTTATCGTATTCGTTTGGATCCATCAGGACCTGAAGGAAGGTACTGATATTTCGAAAGAGACTTCCGAGGGCTAGACAGATTAGCAGTATGAAGACCAGGTCTTGTTTCATCAGTGTCTTCAAGTAGCCTTGTAAGGCAAGAAAGAAGAGGGATTGAAGCAGAAGCAAAACTGGGAATTCTAAGATAGGAGACTTGCCAAGTTGAAGAAACTTACTTTCAAAAACCAGTAGTAGGGTTTGTAGTAGGACGTAGAAGGATTCAATTCCCAAAATACTTGGCGTCAGAAAGCGATTTTCCGTCAGGGTTTGAAAACTAATGGTCGAAATCCCAGTCGCGATGGCTACCAAGAGATAAACGATGATCTTTTGGGAACGCAGCTTCCAAGCAAAGGCTGACAAGTGAGTGATGGGCCAAAAGTAGAGGAGACAAGCTCCGATGGCCAGAATAATGAGAAGGCAGAAGAGCTTGGTATGTTTGCTTTTAAACTGCATCTTTTCGTCCCCCTCTCCATAGAAGTAGGATAAAGATGATGCTACCAATGATTCCTAGTAGAAGACTGACAGACAGTTCATAGGGCCGAATTAGAACTCGGGATAGGATATCGCAGGCTAGGACTAGATTGGCACCGACCAGTGCGACGATGAGTTTGGTCTGACTTAGATTATCTCCATAGTGCTTGCGAACAAGATTGGGAACGATGACCCCGAGAAATGGCAAGCCACCCACGGTAATCATGGTGACACTAGTCGTTAGCGCCACCAGAAAGAGGGCCAGTTTTTCAAGTAGGGAGTAGGAAATCCCCAAACTTTCGCTAGTTTCTTTTCCTAGATTCATGATGGTAAAAGTTTGGGATAATTTCCAAACGGCTATCAGGATAATGAGGCCTAAAAAGAGCCATTCATACTGATGAGTCTGAATCATGGAGAAGGAGCCCTGGGTCCAGGCAGTCATACTCTGAACCAGATTGAAACGGTAGGCGATAACTTCTGTCACAGAACCGATAATCCCGCTATAGATGATCCGAATCAGAGGCAACATCCACCTTTCCCTTACAGTAAAAATGGTCATAAAGGCTAGGAAGAAGAGGGTGAATACGATGGATGAAACAAAAGCGAAGAGCATCTTTTGGGTCAGACTAGCCGACGGAAAGACAAAGAGGCTCAATACCATTCCTAGTTTGGCGGCTTCAGTGGTTCCAACTGTACTCGGAGCAGCAAACTGATTTTGAGTGATAGTCTGCATGAGAAGTCCTGCCATACTCATACTAGAGGCAGTAAGGAGAATGCTAATGGTCCTTGGAAGACGGGACTCTTGAAAGAGAAGCCAGGTCTGCTGGTCGAAAGCAAAGAGTTTTCCCCATGAAAAATCACTGGTCCCAATACTAATAGAGAGAAAGACTAGGAGTAGAAGTAAGCCAATTAAATAATGAGAAAGTTTCATACCCCATCCTTTTATGTAGATTTGGTATCGAAAGATACCTGCGGATATTACTGTAACACGATTTCTTTAATCTGTCAATAAATTTTCTGACAATTTAATGAATAAAACAAGGAGAGAGTACCAGGACCTTCTCCTCTGTTCTCCTATTCTAAAATGTTTTTGCCTTCTTTAACACGCCAACGATAATCTGATAAAATAATATCTTCGAGGGAGTAGCTAGCCTTCCAATCAAGATATTTTTTAGCTTTTGATGCGTCTGCTAGGACGCTGGCTGGGTCACCAGCACGGCGAGCAACAATTTCGTGTGGTATTTTTTGATTCAGTAATTCTTCAGCAGTTTTAAAGATTTCTTTGACGGTATAGCCTTTTTCAGTTCCCAAGTTAAAGATTTGAGAAGAACTGTCTTCTTGAAATAGGTAGTTCATTCCTTTAACATGAGCCTGTGCAAGGTCCAAGACATGAATGTAATCCCGAATACATGAACCATCACGTGTATCGTAGTCATCTCCAAATATTTTTAGGCTATCATTTTGTCCCAATGCGGTCTTGTTGATATTGGGAATGATGTGAGTTGGATTTTTCACACGCAGGCCGTTTGAAGCATCCATTTCAGCCCCAGCTACATTAAAGTAACGGAAAATGACATATTTCCAATCGTAGCGATTGGCCATCCAGTAAATCATTCGTTCACCCATCAGTTTTGTTTCTGCATAAGGGTTGACAGGGTCGAGCAGGGTATCTTCAGTTGCAGGCTTGTCAATACAGTTATTACCATAGAGGGAAGCAGTCGAAGAGAACATGATTTTTTGAATACCAACTTCAGATAAGACTTTGAGAACTTGGTTCATACCAGCAACATTGGCAGTGAAGTATTTACTTGGATTTTCAATACTTTCGCTCACAACAATCTCACCCGCACAATGGAGAACAGCATCAATCTTATTTTCTTCCAAGTAAGCTTTTAAGGCACTAGCATCATAAACATCCAGTTGTTTAAAGCTAGCACGATTATCTACAGCTGAACGATTTCCTGTAGAGAGATTATCGAGAACATGTACCTGATAGCCAGCATTTAAAAGAGCTTTAACGGTATGGGAGCCAATGTAGCCAGCTCCACCTGTAACAAGAATTGTTTTGGTCATGATTTTTTCCTTTTTCTAGTTTTGTACTATTTTAAAGAAATAAGAAAGGAAAGTCAACTATTTTCTGTAAATTTCATGAAATAACTGAACTTTTTTGGTATCGGATTGTTTTTTTGTTTGGAAATAAAGGTTCGAGTTAGTCTTGGAATATCTCTTAGATTTCACTTCATATGCAAGAGAATACTATCCTTTTCTAAGATAGAGAAAGACGAAGATACTAACTTAGAAATCCACCTTCCCGCTATCCTTCTCCTATAAAAAGTGGTAAAATGGATGAAAGAAAGAAGGAACTGAAATGACAACATTATTTTCAAAAATCAAAGAAGTAACAGAACTTGCTGCAATCTCAGGTCATGAAGCACCTGTCCGTGCTTATCTTCGTGAAAAGTTGACACCGCACGTGGATGAAGTGGTGACAGATGGCTTGGGTGGTATTTTTGGTATCAAACATTCAGAAGCTGCAGATGCACCGCGCGTCTTGGTTGCTTCTCACATGGACGAAGTTGGTTTTATGGTCAGCGAGATCAAGCCAGACGGTACCTTCCGTGTCGTAGAAATCGGTGGATGGAACCCCATGGTAGTAAGCAGCCAACGTTTCAAACTCTTGACTCGTGATGGTCGTGAAATTCCTGTGATTTCGGGTTCTGTCCCTCCACATTTGACTCGCGGAAAGGGTGGACCAACCATGCCGGCTATTGCAGATATCGTCTTTGATGGCGGTTTTGCGGATAAGGCTGAGGCAGAAAGCTTTGGCATCCGTCCTGGCGACACCATCGTACCAGATAGTTCTGCAATCTTGACAGCCAATGAAAAAAATATCATTTCAAAAGCTTGGGACAATCGCTATGGAGTTCTCATGGTGAGCGAGTTGGCAGAAGCTCTGTCAGGTCAAAAACTCGGAAATGAGCTCTATCTTGGTTCCAATGTCCAAGAAGAGGTTGGTCTTCGTGGTGCTCATACATCTACAACTAAGTTTGACCCAGAAGTCTTCTTAGCAGTTGACTGCTCACCTGCTGGTGATGTTTATGGCGGTCAAGGCAAGATTGGAGATGGAACCTTGATTCGTTTCTACGATCCAGGTCACTTGCTTCTCCCAGGAATGAAGGATTTCCTTTTGACAACGGCTGAAGAAGCTGGTATCAAGTACCAATACTACTGTGGTAAAGGTGGAACAGACGCTGGCGCAGCTCATCTGAAAAATGGTGGTGTCCCATCTACAACAATCGGTGTTTGCGCTCGTTATATCCATTCTCATCAAACCCTCTACGCTATGGATGACTTCATAGAAGCGCAAGCTTTCTTGCAAGCCTTGGTGAAAAAATTGGATCGTTCAACGGTTGATTTGATTAAAAATTATTAAACCATAAGGGAGGTGGTAGGGATGGTAGAACCAAACCTAGAAAGCCTTGTAAAAGATCTTTACAATCATGCTCGACATGATTTGAGTGAAGATTTAGTTGCTGCTCTCCTAGAGACTGCTAAAAAACTGCCTACTACAAATGAGCAATTGCTGGCAGTTCGTCTCTCAGGCCTGGTCAATCGTGAATTGCTCCTAAATCCCAAACATCCGGCACCTGAGTTGCTCAACTTGGCTCGCTTTATCAAAAGAGAAGAAGCTAAGTACAGAGGAACTGCAGCTTCTGCGATTATGTATGGGGAGCTCTTTAAAATGCTTTGATTCCATTGTGGATCAAAGCATTTTTTATATGGTAGAAAGGCAATTCTTGGTTAGGAAAAGAAAAAAGCCATCCTATTTAGGATAGCTTCTTGGTTTTTAGATTTGTTCAGCGATGACCTTTTCAGCTAGATTCATAGCATGGTCTGATACACGAGTGTAGTGGGAAACAATATCGATAAAGTTTACCCCAGCTTGCGTTGAACACTCGCCCTTGTTGAGGCGTTTGATGTGGGTCTTTCTGAGAACACGTTCCATATTGTTGATTTCTTTATGGCGTTCAATCAGACTTTGCGCTTTTTCAATATCATTATTTTCCACGCTATCAAGGGCATCCTTGATAAAGGCAGTGGTTTTTTGATAGATATCAGCCAATTCCTGCAAAGCAGCTTCAGAGAACTCAACATTTTTACGTTGAAGGTAGTCAGTTAGATTGATTAGCGCTTCTGCGTGGTCCCCAATCCGTTCCAAATCGCGGGATGAATCAAGGATGTTGGTCAGCACTTCACTTTCTTTCTGGCTAAGGGCTTCACTTGAAAGGGTAATAAGGTAACGAGTCAATTTTTCATCAATGGTATTGATTGCTTCTTCTGTCTTGTGGCCTTTTTCAGCAACTTTTTCATTGAGGTCAATGATGTAGTTGTATGAAAGGTCAAAGGCTTTAGAAGCATAATTTCCCAAGTGAAGGAGTTCTTTTTTGGCATTTCCGAGAGCGATTGATGGAGCTTGTTTAATCAAATGCTCATCAAGATAAAGTGGCTCGTATTTGACAACTTCATCTTCACCAGGGATGAGCTTGGTTACAAAGTAGGCCAAGGCTCCGATGAATGGAAATTGTACAATAGTGTTACTTACGTTAAAGGCACCGTGCGAGAAGGCGATGGTCATCTCAGGTGAGAGGTGAAGGAGTGCTTGGAAGTACTCAATCATTGACGTAAATGGGCCTAATAAGATTAAGCAAAGAATAGTCCCTAAAACGTTAAAGGTAACGTGGGTTGCAGCAACGCGTTTCGCAGAGACATTGGCTCCAGCTGCCGCGATGATAACTGTTAGGGTTGTCCCGATATTATCCCCGAAGAGAACTGGTAGCGAACCTTTAAGGTCAAGGAATCCACCTGCATAGAGACCTTGCAAAATCCCGATTGTCGCAGAAGAAGCTTGGATGAGGACGGTAATCACTGCACCGGCAAAAACTCCCAACACAGGATTTTGTCCCAAGGTTACCATGTATTCCTTAAATTGTGGTAAATCTTTAAGAGGGCTCATACCGGCACTGATGAGGTTTAGAGCATAGAAAATTCCTCCTACACCAAACAGGATGCGTCCGATATTGTTTGCTGTTCTATTTTTGGTAAAGAAGAGGAACATGGTTCCAAGGAAAATCAGGGGTAAAGCATACTCACCAAGCTTGAAACCGATGATAAAGGAAGTAACGGTGGTTCCGATGTTGGCTCCCATGATAATTCCGATAGCCTGTCTAAGAGTGAGAAGACTAGCACTGACCAGTCCAACCGTGATAACTGTAACCCCTGTACTTGACTGAATCAGGGCAGTCACGACAATTCCGACTAGAACACCTAAAAAGGGATTGCTAGTGTACTTGTCAATGTAAAAACGAAGGCGATCTCCAGCAGCTTGTTGCAAACCGTCTCCCATGGTCTTGATACTATATAAGAATAGTCCCAGACCACCTAAAAAGTGAAATAAAATTTCCTGCCAATTAATGGACATTTCTTTTTCCTCCGAAAAATAATAACGGAATTTCTCCTATTCTATTTTAAAGGATAAAAGTAAATCTAACAAGTATTAAGCTAAGATTTTAGAAAGAAAATTCGTGAGAAAAGACCTTAATTATATTAATTTTACCAATTTCTAACCTAGATATAGGTATTTCCTTTTATATATTGACATTTAAAAGAAATATTTTAAAATGAGGGAGGAATTATCTTGGTCCCTGTGATTGGGATAAAAATTTTACAAAGAAAGTTAAGCGCTTTCTTTTATGCAACAAAATCAATCTTTTAGGAGGAGAAAATGAAGAATCCATTTTTTGAAAGACGTTGTCGTTACAGTATTCGGAAGCTATCAGTAGGAGCCTGCTCGCTGATGATTGGGACTGTTTTGTTTGCTAGTCCATCCTTAGCAGAAGAAACTGCAGTTCCTGAAAATAATGGTGCCAATACAGAGCTTGTTTCAGGAGAGAGTGAGCATTCAACTAATGAAGCTGACAAGCAGCATGAAGGAGAACATGCTAGAGAAAATAAGCCAGAAAAGGCAGAAGGAGTAGCGACAGCATCTGAAACTGCCTCGCCAGCAAGCAATGAAGCTGCAACTACTGAAACTGCAGAGGCAGTAAGCGTAGCTAAACCAGATGAAAAACCAAGTGAGGTGGCTGCAGAAACACCATCTGCAGAAGAAAAACCAAAGTCTGACAAGGAAATGGAAGCAAAGCCTGAAGCAACTAGCCAAGGAGATGAGTCTAAGCCAGCAGCAGAAGCTAATAAGACTGAAAAAGAAGTCCAGCCAGATGTCCCTAAAAATACGGAAAAAACATTAAAACCAAAGGAAATCAAGTTTAATTCTTGGGAAGATTTGTTAAAATGGGAACCCGGAGCTCGTGAAGATGATGCTATTAACCGCGGATCTGTTGCCCTCGCTTCACGTCGGACAGGTCATTTGGTTAATGAAAAAGCTAGCAAGGAAGCAAAAGTTCAAGCCCTATCAAACACCAATTCTAAAGCAAAAGACCATGCTTCTGTTGGTGGAGAAGAGTTTAAGGCTTATGCTTTTGACTATTGGCAATATCTAGATTCAATGGTCTTCTGGGAAGGTCTCGTTCCAACTCCTGACGTTATTGATGCAGGTCACCGTAATGGGGTTCCTGTATATGGTACACTCTTCTTCAACTGGTCTAATAGTATTGCTGATCAAGAAAAATTTGCTGAAGCTTTGAAGCAAGACCCAGATGGTAGCTTCCCAATTGCCCGTAAATTGGTGGATATGGCCAAGTATTATGGCTATGATGGCTATTTCATTAACCAAGAAACAACTGGGGATTTGGTTGAACCTCTTGGAGAAAAGATGCGCCAGTTTATGCTCTATACCAAGGAGTATGCTGCTAAGGTAAACCATCCAATCAAGTATTCTTGGTACGATGCCATGACTTATAACTATGGACGTTACCACCAAGATGGTTTGGGGGAATACAACTACCAATTCATGCAACCAGAAGGAGATAAGGTTCCAGCAGATAACTTCTTTGCTAACTTTAACTGGGATAAGGCTAAAAATGATTACACTATTACAACTGCCAACTGGATTGGCCGTAATCCTTATGATGTATTTGCAGGTTTGGAATTGCAACAGGGTGGTTCCTACAAGACAAAGGTTAAGTGGAATGACATTTTAGATGAAAATGGGAAATTGCGCCTTTCTCTTGGTTTGTTCGCCCCAGATACCATTACAAGTTTAGGAAAAACTGGTGAAGATTATCATAAGAATGAAGATATCTTCTTTACAGGTTATCAAGGTGATCCTACTGGCCAAAAACCAGGAGACAAAGATTGGTATGGGATTGCTAACCTAGTTGCGGACCGTACGCCAGCAGTAGGTAATACTTTTACTACTTCTTTTAATACAGGTCATGGTAGAAAATGGTTCGTAGATGGTAAGGTTTCTAAGGATTCTGAGTGGAATTACCGTTCAGTTTCAGGTGTTCTTCCAACATGGCGCTGGTGGCAAAAATCAACTGGTGATAAGTTGAAAGCAAGCTATGATTTTGAAGATGCTTATAATGGTGGAACTTCTCTCAAATTTGCAGGGGATCTTTCAGGTGCGACCAAGCAAGATGTTAATTTGTACTCTACTCGCTTGAAGGTGACAGATACCACCAAATTGCATGTTGCCCATAAAGGAGGCAAAGGTACCAAGGTTTATGTAGAATTTGCAACCAAGAAAGATTATACCTACGGTGATGAAGCTGCCCGTAAAGAATTGACAGTTTCAGATAACTGGACTACCGATGATTTTGATTTGAGTGCCTTGGCAGGTAAAACAATTTACGGTATTAAACTCTATTTTGAAAATGACAAAGACTTAAAAGGTTATCAATTTAACCTGGGGCAATTGACCATCAGCAATAATCAAGATGCTCCACAGGCACCAACTACAGTAGCTGTAGCCAAACAAGTCCTTAAAAATGCCCAAGAAGCGGAAGCAGTTGTGCAATTTAAAGGCAACAAGGATGCAGATTTCTATGAAGTTTACGAAAAAGATGGGGACAGCTGGAAATTACTAACTGGTTCATCTTCTACAACGATTTATCTACCAAAAGTTAGCCGTTCAGCAAGTGCTCAGGGCACAACTCAAGAACTGAAGGTTGTAGCAGTCGGTAAAAATGGAGTTCGTTCAGAAGCTGCAACCACAACCTTTGATTGGGGCATGACTGTAAAAGATACCAGCCTACCAAAACCACTAGCTGAAAATATCGTTCCAGGGGCAACAGTTATTGATAGTACTTTCCCTAAGACTGAAGGTGGAGAAGGTATTGAAGGTATGTTGAATGGTACCATTACCAGTCTTTCAGACAAGTGGTCTTCTGGACAGTTAAGTGGTAGTGTGGATATTCGTTTGACCCAGCCACGTACAGTTGTTAGATGGGTGATGGACCATGCTGGAGCTGGTGGAGAATCTGTAAACGATGGTTTGATGAACACCAAAGACTTTGACCTCTATTATAAAGATGCGGATGGTCAATGGAAGTTGGCTAAGGAAGTCCGTGGCAATAAAGCCCATGTTACAGATATTACCCTTGATAAACCAATCACAGCTCAAGATTGGCGCTTGAATGTTGTCACTTCTGACAATGGAACTCCATGGAAGGCTATTCGTATCTATAACTGGAAAATGTATGAAAAGCTTGATACAGAAAGTGTCAATATTCCGATGGCCAAGGCTGCAGCCCGTTCTCTAGGCAATAACAAGGTACAAGTTGGTTTTGCGGATGTACCAGCTGGAGCAACCATTACCGTTTATGACAATCCAAATTCTCAAACTCCGCTTGCAACCTTGAAGAGCGAAGTTGGAGGAGACCTAGCAAGTTCACCATTGGATTTGACAAACCAATCTGGTCTTCTTTACTATCGTACCCAGTTGCCAGGCAAGGAAATTAGTAATGTCCTAGCAGTTTCCGTTCCAAAAGATGACAGAAAAATCAAGTCAGTCAGCCTAGAAACAGGACCTAAGAAAACAAGCTATGCCGAAGGGGAGGATTTGGACCTTAGAGGTGGTGTTCTTCGAGTTCAGTATGAAGGTGGAGCTGAGGACGAACTTATTCGCCTAACTCACGCGGGTGTATCAGTATCAGGTTTTGATACGCATCATAAGGGAGAGCAAAATCTTACTCTCCAATACTTGGGCCAACCGGTAAATACGAATCTGGCAGTGACTGTCACTAGCCAAGATGAAGCAAGTCCGAAAACTATTTTGGGAATTGAAGTAAGTCATGAACCGAAAAAAGATTACCTAGTTGGTGATAGCTTAGACTTGTCTGAAGGACGCTTTGCAGTAGCTTATAGCAATGACACCATGGAAGAACATTCCTTTACTGATGAGGGGGTTGAAATTTCTGGTTACGATGCTCAAAAGACTGGTCGTCAAACCTTGAAGCTTCGTTACCAAGGTCATGAAGTCAACTTTGATGTTTTGGTATCTCCAAAAGCAGCATTGAACGATGAGTACCTTAAACAAAAATTAGCAGAAGTTGAAGCGGCTAAGAACAAGGTGGTCTATAACTTTGCTTCACCAGAAGTAAAAGAAGCCTTCTTGAAAGCAATTGAAGCGGCCGAACAAGTGTTGAAAGACCATGAAACTAGCACCCAAGATCAAGTCAATGAACGACTTAATAAATTGACAGAAGCTCACAAAGCTCTGAATGGTCAAGAGAAATTTACGGAAGAAAAGACAGAACTCGATCGCTTAACAGGTGAGGCTCAAGAGCTCTTAGCTGCCAAACCAAACCATCCTTCAGGTTCTGCCCTAGCTCCGCTTCTTGAGAAAAACAAGGCCTTGGTTGAAAAAGTAGATTTGAGTCCAGAAGAGCTTGCAACAGCAAAACAGAGTCTAAAAGATTTGGTTGCCTTATTGAAAGAAGACAAGCCAGCAGTCTTTTCTGATAGTAAAATAGGTGTTGAAGTGCACTTTTCAAATAAAGAGAAGACTGTCATCAAGGGCTTGAAAGTAGAACGTGTTCAAGCAAGTGATGAAGAGAAGAAATACTTTGCTGGAGAAGATGCTCATGTCTTTGAAATAGAAGGTCTAGATGAAAAAGGCCAAGACGTTGATCTCTCTTACGCTTCTATTGTGAAAATTCCAATTGAAAAAGATAAGAAAGTGAAGAAAGTCTTCTTCTTACCTGAAGGCAAAGAGGCAGTAGAATTGGCTTTTGAACAAACGGATAGTCATGTCATCTTTACAGCACCACACTTTACTCATTATGCCTTTGTTTATGAATCTGCTGAAAAACCACAACCTGCTAAACCAGTAGAAAAAGTTATTTCAAGAAAGGAACCAGCTGAAGGTGTCAAGAATTTGGTTGTGGATACTCCAAAATTAGAAGTCGAAGAGACAAGTATTGCCTTCGAACACCAAGAACGTCCAAATCCAAATCTCCCAGTCGGTCAACGTCAACTTGTCCAAGCAGGAGTTGAGGGACAAATTCGCCGTTTGATTGAAGTAGATAGTCAAGGCAATCGTACGCTTCGCGCTACAGAAGTTTTGAAAGAAGCAAGCCCTGAAATCGTAGAAGTAGGTACTGGTCTCATTCCTGCCAATCCAGCACCACAAAACACAGCCCTTCCAAAACCTACTAATCAACCGGCTTCTGATCAACAAAAGGCTCCTAAATTGGAAGTTCAAGAGGAAAAGGTTGCCTTTGACCGTCAAGAGCATGAAAATGCTGATATGCTAGTTGGAGAACAACGAGTCATCATACAGGGACGAGATGGTCTGTTGAGACATATCTTTGAAGTTGATGAAAACGGTCAGCGTCGTCTTCGTTCAACAGAAGTCATCCAAGAGGCGATTCCAGAAATTGTTGAAATTGGAACAAAAGTAAAAACTGAACCAGCAGTAGCGCCTACACAAGAAAAACCAGCCCAAAATACAGCAGTTAAATCAGAAGAAGCAAGCAAACAATTGCCAAATACAGGAACTACTGATGCCAATGAGGCCCTAATAGCAGGATTGGCAAGCCTTGGTCTTGCTAGTTTAGCCTTGACATTGAAACAGAAAAAAGAAGATGAAGATTAAATATCGAAAAATCTTGTGAAATCTTTCCTTATATTTCCAAAGTGTGATATAATAGTTTCGAATAAAATAAATAAAGGGGTTTTTGTAACATGGCAAAACTTACTGTTAAAGACGTTGACTTGAAAGGTAAAAAAGTCCTCGTTCGTGTTGACTTCAACGTACCATTGAAAGATGGCGTAATCACTAACGACAACCGTATCACAGCAGCTCTTCCAACTATTAAGTACATCATCGAACAAGGTGGACGTGCAATTCTTTTCTCTCACCTTGGACGTGTGAAAGAAGAAGCTGATAAAGCTGGTAAATCACTTGCTCCTGTAGCAGCAGACTTGGCAGCTAAATTGGGCCAAGACGTTGTTTTCCCAGGTGTTACTCGTGGTGCTGAATTGGAAGCAGCTATCGACGCTCTTGAAGATGGACAAGTTCTCTTGGTTGAAAACACTCGTTACGAAGATGTTGACGGCAAAAAAGAATCTAAAAACGATCCTGAACTTGGTAAATATTGGGCATCACTTGGAGATGGTATCTTCGTAAACGATGCATTCGGTACAGCTCACCGTGCACACGCATCTAACGTTGGTATCTCAGCAAACGTTGAAAAAGCAGTTGCTGGTTTCCTTCTTGAAAACGAAATTGCCTACATCCAAGAAGCAGTTGAAACTCCAGAACGTCCATTCGTGGCTATCCTTGGTGGTTCAAAAGTTTCAGACAAGATCGGTGTTATCGAAAACTTGCTTGAAAAAGCTGATAAAGTCCTTATCGGTGGTGGTATGACTTACACATTCTACAAAGCACAAGGTATCGAAATCGGTAACTCACTTGTAGAAGAAGACAAATTGGATGTTGCGAAAGCTCTTCTTGAAAAAGCAAACGGTAAATTGATCTTGCCAGTTGACTCAAAAGAAGCTAACGCATTTGCTGGTTACACTGAAGTGCGTGACACTGAAGGTGAAGCAGTTTCTGAAGGCTTCCTTGGTCTTGACATCGGTCCAAAATCTATCGCTAAATTTGATGAAGCTTTGACTGGTGCCAAAACAGTTGTATGGAACGGACCTATGGGTGTATTTGAAAACCCAGATTTCCAAGCTGGTACAATCGGTGTGATGGATGCTATCGTGAAACAACCAGGTGTTAAATCAATCATCGGTGGTGGTGACTCAGCTGCTGCAGCGATTAACCTTGGACGTGCAGATAAATTCTCATGGATCTCTACTGGTGGTGGAGCATCAATGGAACTTCTTGAAGGTAAAGTTCTTCCAGGACTTGCAGCCTTGACAGAAAAATAAGACTTTATAAACAAATCAAAGAAGAGAGGGATGAAAGTTCCTCTTTTCTTTTGCTTAAAATAAAAACGCTTCCTCTCAACTATTACTCATAAAAATCACCGATTTATGATAAAATGGAAATAGAAAGTTGAGATTATGAGTTATTTTAAAAAATATAAATTCGATAAATCCCAGTTCAAACTTGGTATGCGAACCTTTAAAACAGGTATTGCTGTTTTTCTAGTTCTCTTGATTTTTGGCTTTTTTGGTTGGAAAGGTCTTCAAATTGGTGCTTTGACAGCCGTTTTTAGCCTGAGGGAGAGTTTTGATAAGAGTGTTCATTTTGGGACTTCGCGTATTCTAGGAAATAGTATCGGTGGCCTCTATGCCCTGGTCTTCTTCCTATTAAATACATTTTTCCACGAGGCCTTTTGGGTAACTTTAATAGTTGTTCCAATCTGCACCATGTTAACCATTATGACAAATGTAGCCATGAATAACAAAGCAGGGGTTATTGGTGGTGTAGCAGCTATGTTAATCATTACCCTATCGATTCCGAGTGGTGAAACAATTTTGTACGTATTTGCGCGTGTATCAGAAACTTTCATGGGAGTTTTTGTCGCGATTCTCGTAAATTACGATATTGACCGCATTAGGCTCTTTTTAGAAAAAAAAGAAAAATAATGTTACATTTTATAACATTATTAATTGACGTTTGTCTTTTTTTAGACTATAATAGACAGAAAGAAGGAAATTGTAAATGAAGGAAAAAGAATTTCGCCGAAATATGGCTGTTTTTCCTATCGGCAGTGTTATGAAGTTGACCGATCTATCGGCGCGTCAGATTCGTTATTATGAAGATCAAGAGTTGATTAAGCCTGATCGAAACGAAGGAAACCGTCGCATGTATTCCTTGAATGACATGGATCGTCTGCTTGAAATCAAAGATTATATCTCTGAAGGTTATAATATCGCTGCCATTAAGAAAAAATATGCTGAACGTGAAGCGAAATCAAAGAAAGCGGTGAGTCAGACTGAGGTGCGTCGTGCACTTCATAATGAACTCCTCCAACAGGGTCGCTTTGCTTCAGTACGGTCACCTTTTGGTCGCGGTTAGGCAACCGCAAGTAGTCATACATTAAGGAGAAAACTCATGCCAATCACAGCTGCAGATATTCGTCGTGAAGTCAAGGAAAAAAATGTTACCTTTATCCGTCTCATGTTCTCAGATATTTTGGGAACCATGAAAAACGTCGAAATTCCTGCTACAGATGAACAGTTAGATAAAGTCTTGTCAAACAAGGCTATGTTTGATGGATCTTCTATTGAAGGTTTTGTACGTATCAATGAGTCAGATATGTACTTGTACCCTGACTTAGATACATGGACAGTCTTCCCTTGGGGAGATGAAAATGGAAGTGTTGCAGGTTTGATCTGTGATGTCTATACAACAGAAGGTGAACCATTTGCAGGAGACCCTCGTGGCAATTTGAAACGAGCTCTTCGTCACATGGAAGAAGTGGGATTCAAGTCCTTCAACCTTGGACCAGAGCCAGAATTCTTCCTATTTAAGCTCGATGAAAATGGAGACCCAACACTTGAAGTGAATGACAAGGGTGGCTACTTTGATTTGGCGCCTACGGACCTTGCGGACAACACACGTCGTGAGATTGTGAATGTCTTGACCAAAATGGGATTTGAAGTAGAAGCGAGTCACCACGAGGTTGCTGTTGGACAACACGAGATTGACTTTAAGTACGATGAAGTTCTCCGTGCTTGTGATAAGATTCAAATCTTTAAACTCGTTGTTAAAACCATTGCTCGCAAACATGGCCTTTACGCAACCTTTATGGCTAAACCAAAATTTGGTATTGCCGGATCAGGTATGCACTGTAATATGTCCTTGTTTGATGCAGAAGGAAACAATGCCTTCTTTGATCCAAATGATCCAAAAGGAATGCAGTTGTCAGAAACGGCCTACCATTTCCTCGGTGGTTTGATCAAACATGCTTACAACTATACTGCCATCATGAACCCAACGGTTAACTCATACAAACGTTTGGTTCCAGGTTATGAAGCGCCTGTTTACATTGCTTGGGCTGGTCGTAACCGTTCGCCACTTGTGCGCGTGCCTGCTTCACGTGGTATGGGAACTCGTCTTGAGTTGCGTTCAGTGGATCCAATGGCGAACCCTTACATCGCTATGGCTGTTCTTTTGGAGGTTGGTTTGCATGGTATTGAAAATAAAATCGAAGCACCAGCTCCTATCGAAGAAAATATCTACATCATGACAGCAGAAGAGCGTAAGGAAGCTGGTATTACAGACCTTCCATCAACTCTTCACAACGCTTTGAAAGCTTTGACAGAAGATGAAGTTGTCAGAGCAGCTCTTGGAGAACATATCTATACTAGTTTCCTTGAAGCCAAACGAATCGAATGGGCAAGTTATGCAACCTTCGTTTCACAATGGGAAATTGATAATTATTTGGACCTTTACTAATACTAATATAGAAGAAAGATTGCCTGAGGGCGGTCTTTTTTCTTGTGTTTTATATCGAGGTGTGATATATTTTATATAACGAAGTGCGATATATCGAATTGAATAGGAGGTGAATGCAAATGGAATTAACGGATAAGATTCGTCGAGTTTATCTTCCGATGACGGAAACGGGTTTTTATATCTTGTTCTGTCTGCAAAAGGAAGGTCATGGTTATAGTATTACGCAAAAGGTTAAGGAGCTGACAGATTCGCAAGTTTCGATTAGTCCTGGAACTATGTATGGAACCTTGTCAAAGATGGAGAAGGATGGTTTGATTTCCTTTGTCCGCGAAGAGGAAAAACGGAAAATCTATCAGATTACGGACTTGGGACGAAAAGTCTTAGATATTGAATTGAAACGTATTGAACGACTCTACAGAAACAGTCTGGAGGGAAGATGATGGAAAAGAAGGTTGTTTATAGAATTGCTACCATTGCGGATTATGATAGAGAGGCTTTATATCTTAGAAAAATGCATGCTGAGGGCTGGAAACTCAAGGAAGTAACCTACTCTAACTTAGTAGTTGCGGTTAAGTATACTTTTGAAAAGTGCCAACCGGAGCAGGTGTCTTATCAGTTGGACTTTTATCCTATGAAAAAATCAGAGAGAGCCTCCTATTTACAATTATTTAAAGACTGTGGCTGGGAGCATATTACAGACTTTAATGGGTTTTCCTACTTTAGAAAGCTTCATTCTGGAATTGAGTCGGATGCCGAGTTTGAAATTTATAATGACGCGGCCGGGAAGTTAGCTATGGTCAAACGGATTTTAACGAGGCGGATGCTTCCTATTTTGCTTCTCTTTTTAGCTCTACTACCGGTTTTCTCAAAGTTTGTCAGTGGAGGTAGTTCTTTCAGTTGGGTAGTGTTTTTGATTTTCATAATAGATTGGGTTTTATTGATAGTTTTTGCGATTCAGATTTCTTATATTTTTTGGAGCTTGTTTCAAAAATGGAAAGAATTATCTGACAAATAAAACCATGTATGTTTTCTGATTTGGAGGTAAGGTAATGAATAGCAAAGTACAATTTCGGTTTTTCACCATTGTTGATTTGGACAAGGAAGAAGAATATTTACATGAGATGCATTTGAAAGGTTGGAGATATAGAACGAGTCGTTTTGGTTTGTTCTATTTTGACCAATGTCAACCAGACGATGTCATCTACTGTATCTATGATTCTAGATTTCTTAAAAAATATAAGCATGAACTGCAAGATTTTAGAAATAAAGGTTGGGAATTGATAGGAGCAGGTTTTTGTTCAATTTTTCGTAAATCGTCTTCTGATTTACTTCCGGAGGATCAAGTCTATATGAGTAAGGGGCTCAGATGGGAAGTTATGCGATCTAGACTTCGTTCATGTACAGTTGCTTTCTCAGGCGGTCTTGTTGTTTGTATGAGTTCGTTTAGAGAAGATCTTTCTATGTCTTTCTTCATTATTTTTGTTTTATATGCTCTCTTGATTTCTTATCTAATCTATGGTTATTTCAGACTAAAAAGTAAATACCGAGTAGATGGAAGGTAGGGTTCTAGGTCTTCAGACTGATTTTTAGCACTCTTTTATCAAGAGTGCTAATTTTTTGAGTTTTTGTCTTGACATTCTCTTTTAAGGGTGTATAATAGAATCATGAGTTAGCACTTGAGCGTATCGAGTGCTAATCGATCAGACAGAGAGGAGTGATGAGATGGTTACAGAGCGTCAGCAGGATATTTTAAATCTGATTATTGACATCTTTACCAAAACGCACGAACCTGTCGGATCCAAAGCCTTGCAAGAGTCTATTAACTCTAGCAGTGCAACCATTCGTAATGACATGGCGGCTCTAGAAAAGCAAGGTTTGCTTGAGAAGGCTCATACTTCAAGTGGTCGGATGCCAAGTGTTGCTGGTTTTCAGTACTATGTAAAACACTCACTGGATTTTGATCGACTGGCTGAAAATGAGGTTTATGAGATCGTCAAAGCCTTTGATCAGGAATTCTTCAAATTGGAGGATATTCTGCAAGAGGCTGCTAATCTACTGACAGACTTGAGTGGCTGTACGGTAGTAGCACTGGATGTTGAGCCGAGCAGGCAACGGTTGACAGCCTTTGATATCGTTGTTTTGGGGCAACATACAGCCTTGGCAGTATTTACCCTAGACGAGTCTCGAACGGTTACCAGTCAGTTTCTGATTCCAAGGAACTTCTTGCAGGAGGATTTGCTGAAACTGAAGGCAATCATTCAGGAACGTTTCCTCGGCCACACCGTTCTAGATATTCACTACAAGATTCGGACGGAGATTCCTCAGATTATCCAGCGTTACTTTACAACAACGGATAATGTGGTTGATCTCTTTGAACACATTTTTAAGGAAATGTTCAACGAAAACATTGTGGTGGCGGGCAAGGTCAATCTCTTGAATTTTGCCAATCTAGCAGCTTATCAGTTCTTTGACCAACCGCAAAAGGTGGCCTTGGAGATTCGTGAAGGGCTGCATGAAGATCAGATGCAAAATGTCCGTGTTGCGGACAGCCAAGAGTCCTGTCTAGCAGACCTAGCGGTGATTAGTAGCAAGTTCCTCATTCCTTATCGGGGAGTTGGAATTCTAGCGATTATCGGTCCAGTCAATCTGGATTACCAACAGCTAATCAACCAAGTCAATGTAGTCAATCGTGTTTTGACCATGAAGTTGACAGATTTTTACCGCTATCTCAGCAGTAACCATTACGAAGTACATTAAGATTGAAATCATTAAAGGAGGCGAACATGGCCCAAGATATAAAAAATGAAGAACTAGAAGAAGTCCAAGAAGAGGAAGTTGTGGAAACAGCTGAAGAAACAACTCCTGAGAAGTCTGAGTTGGACTTGGCAAATGAACGTGCAGATGAGTTCGAAAACAAATACCTTCGCGCTCATGCGGAAATGCAAAATATCCAACGCCGTGCCAATGAAGAGCGTCAAAACTTGCAACGTTATCGTAGCCAAGATTTGGCAAAAGCGATTCTCCCTTCTTTGGATAACCTTGAGCGTGCACTCGCAGTTGAAGGCTTGACAGATGATGTGAAGAAGGGCTTGGAAATGGTGCAAGAAAGCTTGATTCACGCTTTGAAAGAAGAAGGAATCGAAGAAATCGCAGCTGACGATGAATTTGACCATAACTACCATATGGCCATCCAAACTCTCCCAGCAGACGATGAACACCCAGCAGACACTATCGCTCAAGTCTTCCAAAAAGGCTACAAACTCCATGACCGCATCCTACGCCCAGCAATGGTAGTGGTCTATAACTAGTTTAGAAAACTTGACAAAATTTGTCCGAAACGACAATAAACTATGAAGAAAGATAAGAGGCAAGCCGGAGGCTTGCAAGGAAGATATTTCCCGCCGTGGTGAAAGTTTCAGTAGCTTCTGCTACTGAAACAGGGGATTTTTGAGACAATAGGCTCAAAAATAAGTGATGAAATCCCGAAGGGAGTTGCTCACGTCCCCACCACTTAGGGGAAATATCAAAAAATCAAAATTCGAATTAAAATTTAAGGAGAAAAACACATGTCTAAAATTATCGGTATTGACTTAGGTACAACAAACTCAGCAGTAGCAGTTCTTGAAGGAACTGAAAGCAAAATCATCGCAAACCCAGAAGGAAACCGCACAACTCCATCTGTAGTATCATTCAAAAACGGCGAAATCATCGTTGGTGATGCTGCAAAACGTCAAGCAGTTACAAACCCAGATACAGTCATCTCTATCAAATCTAAAATGGGTACTTCTGAAAAAGTTTCTGCAAACGGAAAAGAATACACTCCACAAGAAATCTCAGCTATGATTCTTCAATACTTGAAAGGATACGCTGAAGATTACCTTGGTGAGAAAGTAACCAAAGCTGTTATCACAGTTCCAGCTTACTTCAACGATGCTCAACGTCAAGCAACAAAAGACGCTGGGAAAATCGCTGGTCTTGAAGTAGAACGTATCGTCAACGAACCAACTGCAGCCGCTCTTGCTTACGGTTTGGACAAGACTGATAAAGAAGAAAAAATCTTGGTATTCGACCTTGGTGGTGGTACATTCGACGTATCTATCCTTGAATTGGGTGACGGTGTCTTCGACGTATTGTCAACTGCAGGGGACAACAAACTTGGTGGTGACGACTTTGACCAAAAAATCATTGACCACTTGGTAGCAGAATTCAAGAAAGAAAACGGTATTGACTTGTCTACTGACAAGATGGCAATGCAACGTTTGAAAGATGCAGCTGAAAAAGCTAAGAAAGACCTTTCTGGTGTAACTTCAACACAAATCAGCTTGCCATTTATCACTGCTGGTGAAGCTGGACCTCTTCACTTGGAAATGACTTTGACTCGTGCGAAATTTGACGATTTGACTCGTGACCTTGTAGAACGTACAAAAGTTCCAGTTCGTCAAGCCCTTTCAGATGCAGGTTTGAGCTTGTCAGAAATCGACGAAGTTATCCTTGTTGGTGGTTCAACTCGTATCCCAGCCGTTGTAGAAGCTGTTAAGGCTGAAACTGGTAAAGAACCAAACAAATCAGTAAACCCTGACGAAGTAGTTGCTATGGGTGCTGCCATTCAAGGTGGTGTCATTACTGGTGATGTCAAAGACGTTGTCCTTCTTGACGTAACACCATTGTCACTTGGTATCGAAACAATGGGTGGTGTCTTCACAAAACTTATCGATCGCAACACTACAATCCCAACATCTAAATCACAAGTCTTCTCAACTGCAGCAGACAACCAACCAGCTGTTGATATCCACGTTCTTCAAGGTGAGCGCCCAATGGCAGCAGATAACAAGACTCTTGGACGCTTCCAATTGACAGACATCCCAGCTGCTCCTCGTGGAATTCCTCAAATCGAAGTAACATTTGACATCGACAAGAACGGTATCGTGTCTGTTAAAGCCAAAGACCTTGGAACTCAAAAAGAACAAACAATTGTTATCCAATCAAACTCAGGTTTGACTGACGAAGAAATCGACCGCATGATGAAAGATGCAGAAGCTAACGCTGAAGCTGATAAGAAACGTAAAGAAGAAGTAGACCTTCGTAATGAAGTAGACCAAGCTATCTTTGCGACTGAAAAGACAATCAAGGAAACTGAAGGTAAAGGCTTTGATGCAGAACGTGATGCTGCCCAAGCTGCACTTGATGATCTTAAGAAAGCTCAAGAAGATAACAACTTGGACGAAATGAAAGCAAAACTTGAAGCATTGAACGAAAAAGCTCAAGGCCTCGCTGTTAAACTCTACGAACAAGCCGCTGCAGCCCAACAAGCTCAAGCAGGAGCTGAAGGCGCACAAGCAACAGGAAACGCAGGCGATGACGTCGTAGACGGAGAGTTTACGGAGAAATAAAATAGTCCAGTGGACTATTTTATCCCGAGCTTGAAAATCTGGGAGCGAGGTCGTTAAGAATGACTAATCACTAAAGTGATTGTCATTCTACAGCAATCGCTATGGCGCCTTGCCTAAACGCCTTACTAGTTCAAAAACAAAGTATAATCGACTTTATTTTTGAACGTCGTAATGATAAGAAGAAATCCAGAGGTTGCAACCCAGCCTCTGTTTTTCGATAAAATAGAGGATGTTGCGTATGAAAAAAGTACTTTGTGTCATTTATCCTAATTTTTCTCTTTATGAGATAACCACTTTAACAAGTACTTTAGCTCTGTCTTTTGATATCACGATTGATTATGTAGCTTCTGAGAATTCGATGGTGGTCTCTGAGGATGGTTTGCCCTGTCAACCGACGAAAACATTGGATCAGATCCGTATAGAAGATTATTCTTGTGTGATTTTGCCAGGAATGGTAAATATAGGTCCTGCTCTACAAGATGAGAAATTGATCTCGTTTTTGAGAAGTCTTAATGAGCAAGATATCCTAATCGCAGCCATTTCTTCAGCGCCCCTTTTATTGGCGAAAGCAGGCTTGTTGAACGATACGAAATTTACAGGTGGGATTTGGCAAAACTTCTTTGACTATTTTGAATTTCTTCCACGTGAGAATTTCCAACCCAAACTGGTTGTGCAAGATAAAAATATCATTACGGCTATAGGCTTTGCACATCAAGAATTTGCAAGAAAAGTGATTTTCGGTATAGGGTTGGCAGAGAATACGGACAACTATTTTAAAGAACAGAACGAGTATGCTGAAGAGGATTTGATATTTACTCTATCAGATGAAGAGTTTAATCAAGTGAAGCAGAGTATAGAAAACATCCTCTAAAGATTTACATAAAAATTATAGAAAGGAACAAAGAGTGTTCAGGGAATTGAACACGGGTTCCCAAATTTCTTACTCAATATAAAAGAAAGGAATTGAACCCGACCTAAATTCTCGGAAAAAAGATAAATCTGCCTAGGAGCATCGCTCCAGCGTCAGATTTCCTATTTTTCAGTCGAATTTTACGGTCTTGGTATCTTGTATGAACAATACTGAATTTTATGATCGTCTGGGGGTGTCCAAAAACGCTTCGGCAGACGAGATCAAAAAGGCTTATCGTAAGCTTTCGAAAAAATATCACCCAGATATCAACAAGGAGCCTGGTGCTGAGGAAAAGTACAAGGAAGTTCAGGAAGCTTATGAGACTTTGAGTGACGACCAAAAACGTGCTGCCTATGACCAATACGGTGCTGCTGGAGCCAACGGTGGTTTTGGTGGAGCTGGTGGTTTCGGCGGTTTCGATGGGGCAGGCGGCTTCGGTGGTTTTGAAGATATCTTCTCAAGTTTCTTCGGTGGAGGCGGTGCTTCACGCAATCCAAATGCTCCTCGTCAGGGGGATGACCTCCAATACCGTGTGAATTTGACCTTTGAAGAAGCTATTTTTGGAGCTGAAAAAGAGGTTAAATACAATCGTGAAGCAAGCTGTAGTACATGTAATGGCTCAGGTGCTAAGCCAGGAACAAGTCCAGTCACTTGTGGTCGCTGTCATGGTGCTGGTGTCATTAACGTCGATACGCAGACTCCGCTTGGTATGATGCGTCGTCAAGTAACCTGTGATGTCTGTCATGGTCGCGGAAAAGAAATCAAAGATCCATGTACAACATGTCACGGAACAGGTCATGAAAAACAAGCCCATAGCGTACATGTCAAAATTCCTGCTGGTGTGGAAACTGGTCAACAAATTCGCCTAGCTGGTCAAGGTGAAGCAGGATTTAACGGTGGACCTTATGGTGACTTGTATGTAGTGGTTTCTGTGGAAGCCAGCGACAAATTTGAACGTGAAGGCACGACTATCTTCTACAATCTCAACCTCAACTTTGTCCAAGCAGCTCTTGGTGACACAGTGGATATCCCAACGGTTCACGGTGATGTTGAATTGGTTATTCCAGAGGGTACTCAGACTGGTAAGAAATTCCGTCTACGTGGCAAGGGAGCTCCGAGTCTTCGTGGTGGTGCAGTTGGTGATCAATATGTTACCGTTAATGTCGTAACACCGACAGGCTTGAACGAACGCCAAAAAGCAGCGCTTAAAGAATTCGCAGCTGCTGGTGATTTGAAAGTCAATCCAAAGAAAAAAGGCTTCTTTGACCATATTAAAGATGCCTTTGAAGGAGAATAATACTCTTCGAAAATCTCTTCAAACCGTGTCAACGTCGTCTTGCCGTATATATGTGACTGACTTTGTCAGTCTTATCTACAACCTCAAAACAGTGTTTTGAGCAAGCTGCGGCTAGTTTCTTAGTTTGCTCTTTGATTTTCATTGAGTATAAATCAAATACTTTCCCAGACTTTCCGCCGTAATGAAAATACCTGAAACTGTTTGATTTCAGGTGTTCGGAAACTTTGAGACCTAGGCTCAAAGTTTAGGTATGGAACTTCGAAGAAGGTCGCTACCGTCCGTCATTACTTAAGGAAAGTCTTAAAAAATCTATAAACTAAAAAGAGCCAATTGGCTCTTTTTACTTATCTTCGATTTCCTGTGTTTCTTTGATAACAGCTAGTCTAGTCTGGATATCTTTTTCCAAGACCTTAAACTTGTAAGTCAGGTCTTCTTGGTATTCCTTGATGAGTTCTTTTTGCTGGTCAATGATTTGTAGACTGTTTTGGATAATATTCACATCGTCCTTGATAGCTTGAACGCGGTCAGTGGTATTCAAGACTTCATCTGTGATGGTTTGGCGATTTTTTGTGACCAGATAACTTCCGGCTGCAGCTCCTGCAAATAGCAGTAGGTTGGATAATTTCATGGCAACTCCTTAGGCATTTTTGATGGTTTCAGCGATTTGAGCAAGTTTGTCAAAGTCTGGTTCGTGGGCGATAAAATCAATCTTGAGGTCATCGTCCGCACTGTAGCGAGGCACGAGGTGAACGTGGGTATGAAAGACGGTTTGCCCTGCAATTTCTTCACAGTTGGCAATGATATTCATACCAGCAGCCTTGGTAGCTTTCATGACTTTTTGAGCCACTGTTGGAACTTGGGCAAAGAGTTGGCTGGCGCTAGTAGCGTCCATTTCCAAAAGATTACGATAGTGTTCTTTTGGAACGACCAAGGTGTGTCCAGGTGTCACTTGAGAGATATCAAGAAAGGCAAGAACCTGCTCATCTTCATATACTTTTGAAGCAGGAATTTCCCCTGCGATGATTTTACAAAAAATGCAATCTGACATAAAATCTACCTCTACTGTATTGAATTTTGATATAATATAGCTACATTATACCAGATTTGGAGAAAATATGTTAGAAATTAAAAACCTGACAGGTGGCTATGTTCATGTTCCTGTCTTGAAAAATGTGTCCTTTACTGTTGAAAGTGGGCAGCTGGTCGGTCTGATTGGTCTCAATGGTGCTGGGAAATCGACGACTATTAATGAAATTATCGGTCTGTTGACACCCTATAGTGGTTCTATCAATATCAATGGCCTGACCCTGCAAGAAGATGCGACAAGCTACCGCAAGCAAATTGGCTACATTCCCGAGACACCTAGCTTGTATGAGGAATTGACCCTCAGAGAGCATATCGAAACGGTTGCTATGGCCTATGGTATTGAGCAGAAAGTGGCTTTTGAGCGAGTAGAACCTTTGTTAAAAATGTTCCGTCTAGACCAGAAATTAGACTGGTTCCCTGTTCATTTTTCAAAAGGGATGAAGCAGAAGGTCATGATTATCTGTGCTTTTGTGGTGGATCCGAGTCTCTTCATCGTGGATGAGCCTTTTCTTGGGCTCGATCCGCTGGCTATTGCAGACTTGATTCAGCTTTTGGAAGTGGAAAAGCAAAAAGGCAAGTCCATTCTCATGAGTACTCACGTGCTGGATTCGGCTGAGAAGATGTGTGATGCCTTTGTCATTCTTCACAAGGGAGAGGTGCGTGCCAAGGGGAATCTCCTGCAACTGCGCGAAGCCTTTGATATGCCTGAGGCTAGTTTAAATGACATTTACTTGGCTCTGACCAAAGAGGAGGAGCTATGAAAGATTTGTTTTTAAAGAGAAAGCAGGCTTTTCGTAAGGAGTGTCTTGGTTATTTGCGCTATGTTCTCAATGACCACTTTGTCTTGTTCCTGCTTGTTCTGCTGGGCTTTCTAGCCTACCAATACAGTCAACTCTTGCAAGATTTTCCTGAAAATCATTGGCCTATCCTTTTATTTGTAGGAATTACGTCTGTTTTACTTTTGCTTTGGGGAGGAATTGCCACCTATATGGAGGCTCCAGACAAGCTCTTTCTCTTAGTCGGAGAAGAGGAAATCAAACTCCATCTCAAGCGTCAAACTGGCATTTCCCTAGTCTTTTGGCTCTTTATACAGACCCTTTTCTTGCTTTTATTTGCGCCCTTATTTTTAGCCATGGGTTATGGCTTGCCTGTTTTTCTGGTCTATGTGCTTTTATTGGGAGTAGGAAAATATTTCCTCTTTCGTCAAAAGGCCAGCAAATTTTTCACTGAAACTGGACTGGACTGGGACTATGTTATTTCCCAAGAAAGTAAGCGTAAGCAAGTCTTGCTTCGCTTCTTTGCCCTCTTTACGCAGGTCAAGGGAATTTCAAACAGTGTCAAACGTCGTGCCTATCTGGACTTTATCCTAAAGGTTGTTCAGAAGGTGCCTGGAAAGATTTGGCAAAATCTCTATCTGCGTTCTTATCTGCGAAATGGAGACCTCTTCGCGCTCAGTCTTCGTCTGCTCCTACTTTCCTTGCTGGCGCAGGTCTTTATCGAGCAAGCTTGGATTGCGACAGCAGTGGTAGTTCTCTTTAACTACCTCTTGCTCTTCCAGTTGCTGGCCCTCTATCACGCCTTTGACTATCAGTATTTGACCCAACTCTTTCCACTGGACAAAGGGCAAAAGGAAAAAGGCTTACAGGCTATAGTCCGAGGATTGACCAGTTTGGTCTTAGTAGTGGAATTAGTTGTTGGATTGATTACCTTCCAAGAAAAACTAGCCCTTCTAGCCTTACTGGGAGCTGGTTTGGTTTTACTAATCTTGTATTTACCTTATCAGGTAAAACGTCAGATACAGGACTAAAACTTGCTTATATGATATTAAAAAAGAAGTTGAGTTCAGTTTGTCTCAACTTCTTTTATTTTCTACAGGATAATGGTTGGTCCGTAGAGACTCAACTTGGTCTTGACTTGGTCAAAGTGGAAGCGGTCATAGGCCCGCCAAGCGGCGCGAGTAGGGGCATCTGGATCAAGAGCGCTGAGTCCCATGAGAAGACTGGAAGTCTGGTAAAATTTTTCCAGTTCAATCAAGAATCGATTATCCACTGTCTCAGCCTTGGCTAGAAAAGCAAGAATAGAGTTTAATTGCTCCTGAAAGCGGACGTCGTCAGCGGTTGCTTGTTTGCATGCTTGATAGGCTTTGTTTAAGTCCGTAATCAAAGTTTGAGCTCTTTTGATAGGGTCTGTATCTGTCATGAGAATTCCTCCTTTAATCTGGGTACTAGTCTTGTTTCTAGCAGCTGTGTTTTGATACTGTCAGTTTATCACTTTTATCTCCTTTTTCACCATCAAATCTTTAATTGTCCTTGAAATTTCCTGAATGGTACTGTTAAGATTTTATGATAAAATAGTGGTAAGATTATCATGCTTATTTGAGGAACAAGCTACCTTTCAGGAGCGTTGAAGGCCTGTTTAGGATTTGGTGGGTTTGTATCATAGTATTTTTGCTATTCTCTTTTTAGGAAGAAATCGAAACAAGGAGAGTCAGAAGATGAGAATATTTGTTTTAGAAGATGATTTTTCCCAACAAGCTAGGATTGAAACGACGATTGAGAAACTCTTGAAGGAACATCACATCACTCCCAGTTCTTTTAAAGTTTTTGGTAAGCCAGCCCAACTGCTGGCAGAAGTGCATGAGAAGGGGGCGCATCAGCTATTCTTTTTGGATATTGAGATTCGAAATGAGGAGATGAAGGGGCTGGAAGTGGCTAGAAAGATTCGGGATCGGGATCCCTATGCCCTGATTGTCTTTGTGACGACTCACTCAGAGTTTATGCCCCTGTCCTTTCGCTACCAAGTGTCTGCTCTGGACTACATTGATAAGGCCTTGTCGGCAGAGGAGTTTGAATCTCGGATCGAGATAGCCCTCCTCTATGCCAATAGTCAAGATAGTAAAAGTCTGGCGGAAGATTGCTTTTACTTTAAATCAAAATTTGCCCAATTTCAGTATCCTTTTAAAGAGGTTTACTATCTCGAAACATCGCCCAGAGCCCATCGTGTTATTCTCTATACCAAGACAGACAGGCTGGAATTTACAGCGAGTTTAGAGGAGGTTTTCAAGCAGGAGCCTCGTCTTTTGCAGTGCCACCGCTCTTTTCTCATCAATCCTGCCAATGTGGTTCGTTTGGATAAGAAAGAAAAACTCCTTTTCTTTCCCAATGGTGGAAGCTGTATGATAGCTCGTTATAAGGTCAGGGAAGTGTCTGAAGCTATCAATAACTTACATTGAGTTAGGAGAGCTTATGTATAATATTTGGATTATATTGTATACACTAGTTATTATTGGGCTAGAAATTATCATGTTCTTTAAGGTAGATGGAATTAGTCTCACTTTCGATAGAATTTTTAAGGGCTTTCTTCTAAAATTTCTTCTAGCAGCAATTGTTACAACTTTTAATTATTTAGTCTTGACTGACTATCTGTCATACTTTATAGAACCCTTGTTCGGCCTCAGCTTGTCTTTCTTATTGTTAAGAGGACTTTCTAAAAGACTCCTTTTCTTTTATGGTCTCTTTCCAATTGTATTGATGGATATCTTTTACAGAAGTGTCTCCTATTTTTTGTTTCCGTTTTTTGGGAAAGGGATTGTAGATGGAGATGGAAATCCTGTCTTTTTGTTGATTATGCTATTCGTTTACTCCATAGTATTAGTCTTTTTGAAATGGTTGGACTATGATTTCACTAGCTTGAGAAGGGAGAGCCTAGATAAAGATTTTCAAAAATCCTTGACTAAGATTAACTGGATAATGGGGGCTTACTTTCTAGTCATGGAAAGTCTGTCTTACTTTGAATATGCATACGATATCCAATCAAAGACTGTTCGCCATCTCATCCTAGTGTTTTACCTGCTCTTTTTTATGGGGATTATCAAGAAATTGGATACCTATTTGAAGGACAAACTCCATGAGAGATTGGACCAAGAGCAGACCTTGCGCTACAGAGATATGGAACGCTATAGTCGGCATATAGAGGAACTTTACAAGGAAGTACGGAGTTTTCGCCATGACTACACTAACCTCTTAACTAGCTTACGTCTGGGCATTGAAGAGGAGGATATGGAGCAGATAAAAGAGATCTACGATTCGGTCTTAAAGGATTCTAGTGAAAAATTGCAGGACAACAAATATGACCTGGGCAGATTAGTGAATATTCGTGATAAAGCCCTCAAAAGTCTTCTAGCAGGGAAATTTCTAAAAGCCAGAGATAAGAACATAGTCTTTAATGTCGAAGTTCCAGAGGAGATTCAGGTCGAGGGGATGAGTCTACTTGATTTTCTAACCATTGTGTCTATCCTTTGTGACAATGCTATTGAAGCTAGTGCAGAGGCTAGTCAACCTCATGTTTCAATTGCTTTTTTAAAAAATGGAGCACAGGAGACCTTTATCATTGAAAATTCCATCAAAGAAGAGGGCATAAATATCTCTGAAATCTTCTCCTTTGGAGCAAGTTCTAAAGGGGAGGAGAGAGGAGTTGGTCTCTATACCGTTATGAAGATTGTGGAAAGTCATCCCAATACCAGTCTAAATACCACTTGTCAAAATCAAGTCTTTCGTCAGGTTTTAACAGTTCACTCAATGTCGGTTGATGATTAGAAGATCTGTGGAAAGAAGTACTGCCTGTAGTCATCAATTAAAATGCCATAGTATATGAGGTATCCTATATGAATAAGAAATCCTTTTTTATCATCTGTTCTACGTTGATCATAGCATCGAATCTTCTCATGATTTCCGTGGTGAACAAGGGAGAAGAAACGGGGAGTAATCTGTTTGTGATTGCTATAGCCTGTGTTATGTTACCATCATTCTTATATGCGGTTGAGAACCGAATGGCTTCTTTAATTCGGACAGGGTCAGTAGCTTTACTCTTATTGACAGTATTGTCTTTAGTCCGTCTTGTCAACAGAATAGAGAGAACGCCTGAAATCCTCAACATTATCATTACCCTTATCGCTTTGGCAAGTGGGACAGCTGCTATTCTTGTTGCAATCATGAGAATATATGAGAACAGACGGAAGTAAGGGTGAATATCTTTCGATGTATTTTCACATTGTTAAATTCCCCTAGGGCAAGTATGTTTTTCATGCTTGCTTTTTAAATTTTTTACAATTCAAGATGTTTTGATGACCATTTATAATTTGGATGGAAAGTTTTAAAAAATAGTAGTATACTAACCTTATTAAGGTTGTAATAAGACGAAAGTAAAAAGAGGTATTCCTCGTGAATGCAAAAACAACGTTACAATTGGCTATTATGGTTGCTTAAAGGCTTGAGCTTGTGTACTTGGAGGTAATTATGGATTTCAAAAGTTTTCTTATTGTTTTTGTTGTTGGTATGTTTGTTTCTTTTATTACTTCTTTAATTAGGGAAAAATTTTTAAAATCTCCAAAGAAGAATAAAGATAGATCTAATTAGATAAAGAGATTTTTTATCGCTATTTTAATCTACAGGGGAGTTTCTTTAATATTGTTTCGCCTGTCAAAATGATATGTGATAGCAGGATAAAAAATCTACAAATTAAGTTGGTATCATATGGTGTAAAGGGCAAGTATGTTTTTCATGCTTGCTTTTTAAATTTTTTACAATTCAAGATGTTTTGATGACCATTTATGATTTGAGTGATCCAAGGATAAAATGAGTGCTATACTAGCAGTGTAAAGGTTCTAGCTCAACTAAGATAAAGCACACGTTTAGGAGGAAATCTTATGAAGAAAAAAATACTTGTCATTTTTATCTTGTATCTGATCATGTCCATCTTTCTATATCCGCTTAGGGAAAGTATTTGGTATCAGCTATTTTATACCATAGCCTATATGATTGCGGTTGTGATCTATTTTGCTTTAACTAAAAAGAAAGGAGAAAAGAAATGAAAACTTTTCTTGCTAAAAAACGGAACATCTTCCTTGCGAGATTGTTCTTAGGTCAGTTGCCCTTACTTGTCTCTACTTATCTATTTCTATCTCGTCAGTTTTTAAATTTTTCTGTAGTTCTCCAATTTCTTTTGGTGGTTATTAACTTAGCTTCCATTTTGGTCACTGTTTACCTCACTAGGGAAATGAGGATAAGAGAGTTTGAAGATGATGATTTGGTTAGTCCTAGAACCAATCAACTCATGTATATCGGCTTGACAGGCTTTATGTCTATTATTTGTTTGTATAGAGGTGTCACAGCAGGAGAATTCTATCAGCAATTAATTGCCTATATTGGCGCTATTCTCTGCTTGCTTATCATGCTTCTACTCATTTGGGGTTTGAAGTATTATAAAAAGTAGCTTGTCTTCCTCTTCTAATAGAATTTTTGATTAGAAGGTTCTATTAAAACGTTCGTGAAATAAATGAATGGAGGTATTTAATATGAAATACAGATTATTTCTTGTTATTTTCTTGAGTAGTATTTTGAATATTCTTTTAGGGACATTTTTACAAATCTCTAATGAATCGATTGGGTGGCTTGTTCTTTACAGTGCCTTGTTTGAAGCAGGAGTTTTTCTTCTTACCAATAAAGGGTTTGCGGTCCAAATCAAGGAGGCAGACATTCAAAACCGTTTTAAATTTATTTTTGGAAAAACGATATGGTTTCAAATTCTTTTGCTTATCTTTGTGATGATCAAACTTTATCTTGGTTTGGATGCGAAGCTGACTTTATTTTATGGACATATTTTCATTGTCTTTAATGCTTTAATATATCTATTATCTAGTAGTCGGGTTAGCCTTAAAAAGAACAAGCTGTCTTCTTAATCTTGCAGTAATAGAGCCTGACAAGGCGAGCTATCCTGCCTTGTAGATAGTAGGAGGAGTTATATGAAAAAAACATCCTATTCTTTTCAAAGCGAGTGCAATTCTTTCTTATTTGTTTCTGTTTTTCGGATTGTTTTGGACAACCCAATTTTGGAGTAATTAAATGATAAGTGGCCTATTATACATCTTTCAAAACCATGTAGTCCTTATGGTATTGGGGGAATTCCAAACTCATGTAATGGTATTTAAAAAGGATTGAAGCTATGAAGGCAAAATATGGGAATCAAATTGTTGATGTTTGGGAAATTGGTCAAGCAACTCCTAAACCAAGTTGGGTAGAGGAAGCTTTTCAAAAAAATTATATGGTTTGGTTGGATAGTCATGTGCGCATTCTAATGGCAGGTCTTAATACTTCTCTTGCAACTAATATCAAGTTTGGTCTAGTTGGAACAGTTGGAGGAGGATTCGCTGGTTATGGAATGTATGTTCTTGGTTATCCAGGTGATTATATAGATATCACCAATCATAGAGTTGTTTCTGCTAAAACATTTCACAAAAGTTATCAAATTTTAGAAAATGATTAGATATCATTTAATTGTATGGAGAAAGCAATGAAAAAAATATTTTTAAAAAACGGACCATCTTCCTTGCGAGATTGTTCCTTGGTCAGTTGCCTTTACTTGTCTCTACTTATCTATTTCTATCTCGTCAGTTTTTAAATTTTTCCGTAGTTCTCCAATTTCTTTTAGTGGTTATTAACTTAGCTTCCATTTTGGTCACTGTTTACCTCACTAGGGAAATGAGGATGAGAGAGTTTGAAGATGATGATTTGGTTAGTCCTAGAACCAATCAACTTATGTTTATCGGTTTGACAGGCTTTATGTCTATTATTTGTTTGTATAGAGGTATCACAGCAGGAGAATTCTATCAGCAATTAATTGCCTACATTGGCGCTATTCTCTGCTTGCTTATCATGCTTCTACTCATTTGGGGCTTGAAGTATTATAAAAAGTAGGGAAGAACTTTCTTCTTAATCTTGCAGTAATAGAGCCTGACAAGAGGAGGTCATCATGTATAAACGCTTATTTTTCCTAGATTCCAAAACCTTAGACTGGTTGACGCCTTATATTCTGGTCTTGGCTTCTGATACCATTGCTTTTAATGTTTTTGTGCTAACCTTTGTATCTGCGGTGGTCTTTAATTCCCTAAATTCCATGCTAGCTTTAATGGCTATATTCATAGGGGCTGGTTATGTGGTCGGATTTTGGTTACTCAAATGGTTTGTTTTGGAAAGATTAGAACTCAAGGATGACTTGTAGGGAAGTTTGTTTGTTGAGGAGGATAGTTTTATGGCCATTTTCAATAAGTGCCATGCCTTATTTTTGGGATTTTTAGTACTACTAATCGTCATTACAGTTCCTTATACGATTAACCACGGGGATTTTTTTCAAAATGAATCTGAATTGATTATTGTAAGTCTTCTTGTAACCTCGCTGAGTGTTACTTATGTTAGAAAGTTTGAAATGATTTCTTTTGGGATGTTAAGCAAGAAAGACCTTTTGCTTTTCATTGCAATCTTTCTTCTAAGTGTACTTGAGACGCTGGTTTATATTCATTTCTTCGCTGTTTCTTCTGGCGCGGGAGTTCAACACTTGGCGGAAGTCAGCAGAGGAATTTCCCTGTCTTTGATTTTGACTTCCTCAGTTTTTGGACCCATCCAGGAGGAACTCATTTTCAGAGGACTTCTTCAAGGTGCCGTTTTTGACAATTCTTGGTTAGGGCTTGTACTAACTTCATCTCTCTTTTCTTTCATGCATGGACCTTCTAATGTCCCTTCGTTTATTTTTTATCTACTTGGGGGCTTGTTACTGGGCTTTGCTTATAAAAAGAGCCAAAACCTATGGGTTTCTACTCTAGTCCACATGTTTTACAACAGTTGGCCACTCTTATATTATTTATAAAAATTATGAAAAGGTAAGTAGGAGATTGTGCTTACCTTTTTCTTTCTATAATGATACCCAAGCCAATCCAGAGGCTTTTCTTTGAGAATCGGGTGTGGAGCGGTTGACGAATAGGCCAAAAACTAGTAGAATAGTAAGGAAACTTTATACGGAGGAAAGAAATGGATTTGGGTGATAATGAGCTAACACTGACTCCCATACCTGGGAAAAGTGGCAAGGCTTATATGGGTAGCTATCCTGATGGGAAGCGTATCTTTGTAAAAATGAACACGTCTCCAATCCTACCTGGTCTAGCTAGAGAACAAATTGCTCCACAATTATTATGGAGTCGCCGTTTGGCAGATGGGCGTGATATGTGTGCTCAAGAATGGTTGACAGGCAAGATATTGACCCCCTATGATATGAATCGTAAACAAATCGTCAATATTTTAACCCGTCTTCATCGCTCACGTCCGTTGATGACACAGTTGAGTCGTTTGGGATATGCCATGGAAACACCTGTAGATTTACTACAGTCTTGGCAGGAAACGGCTCCAGATGCTTTGCGTAAAAATCATTTTATCAGTGAAGTGATGGCTGATTTACGTCAGACTATTCCAGGATTTAGAGAGGACCATGCGACCATTGTCCATGGAGATGTACGACATAGTAATTGGATTGAGACAGATAGTGGCTTGATTTATTTGGTGGATTGGGATTCGGTTCGCTTGACCGACCGCATGTTTGATGTGGCCCATATGCTCTGCCATTATATTCCAGAACATCAGTGGAAGGAATGGTTGACCTACTACGGTTACAAGTACAATCAAACGGTATTAAGTAAATTGTATTGGTACGGTCAATTATCTTATTTGAGCCAGATTTCCAAGTATTATATGAACCAAGATTTAGAAAATGTCAATCGGGAGATTCATGGCTTGCGTCACTTCCGAGACAAGTATGGAAAGAGAAGATGAGAGTTAGAAATCGTAAAGGGGCGACAGAATTACTAGAGGCAAATCCCCAGTATGTGGTCCTCAATCCCTTAGAAGCCAAGGGAAAATGGCGGGACTTGTTTGGCAATGATAATCCCATTCATGTGGAAGTTGGAAGTGGAAAGGGTGCCTTTGTTTCAGGTATGGCCAAACAAAATCCTGACATCAACTATATCGGGATTGATATTCAAAAGTCTGTTTTGAGCTACGCTTTGGACAAGGTGCTTGAAGTTGGAGTACCTAATATTAAGCTCTTGTGGGTAGATGGTTCTGACTTGACTGACTACTTTGAAGACGGTGAGATTGATCGTTTGTATCTGAACTTTTCAGATCCATGGCCTAAAAAACGCCATGAAAAGCGTCGTTTGACCTACAAGACCTTCTTGGATACCTTCAAACGTATCTTGCCTGAAAATGGAGAAATTCATTTCAAGACGGATAACCGTGGCTTGTTTGAGTACAGCCTAGTGAGCTTTTCTCAGTATGGCATGAAGCTCAATGGTGTCTGGCTTGATTTACATGCCAGTGATTTTGAAGGCAATGTCATGACAGAATACGAGCAAAAATTCTCCAACAAGGGACAAGTTATCTATCGAGTTGAGGCTCAGTTTTAATCTAAAGAGATTTCAAAAACTGTTTCGCATTCAAAAAGTAAAACGAGTTATATATTCTAAGGATTTAGTTCTGAATTGCACAGAATTAGGTCCTTTTAGTTTGATTTCAAAACAGGTGGTTTTTGCTAAGAGTGTATTTGCGGCCAGATAAGTGGTATAATGAAAAGGTTATGAGAAATAGTATAAATCCTCTTGTGTTCTATCTTTTCTTTTTTCTTGTGATAGTTGGTTTGATTTATTCTGATTATCAACATCATAGTCAAGTAGAGGTGCAAGCAGAAAAAGAAGTCCAAGTAGAAAAAACTGAAACAACTATTGAAACCAGTGAAGGAGAGGAAAATAAGGTTATCGAAGATAGATTGGCCACGATGACCTTGGAGGAGAAAGTAGGACAATTATTTTGGGCCAGAGTTCCTTCTAATCATCAGATAGAAGATCTTCAATCCTATCATTTGTCTGGGTATATCTTATTTGGAAGAGATTTTGAGGGGCGAACTATAGACGATATGAAGGCTTTGACAAAGGACTACCAAGCTGCTGCCAAGATTCCTTTGTTGATTGGTTCAGATGAAGAAGGAGGGACAGTAACTCGTATCAGTTCGATTTTAGAAACTCCTTTCCAATCTCCTATGGCACTTTATCAGCAAGGGGGAATGGAGGCTGTGCTTTCTGATACCAATCAAAAGGCAGAGCTGCTAAAATCTGTTGGCATCAATGCTGGCCTTTTCCCGGTTGCGGATCTTGCAAGGAATCAATCAGCCTTCATTTATGATCGAACGATTGGACAAGATGCCCCAACAACTGCAAGCTATGTTCAGCAGGTCGTAGAAGAACTTAAAAAGAGTAAGGTTGGGTCAACCTTAAAACATTTTCCAGGATATGGCGATAATGGAGATAGTCACACCGCTATTATCCAAGACAACCGTTCTCTGGATGAATTAAGACAAGCCGATTTTCTTCCCTTTCAAGCTGGGATAGATGCAGGGGTAGATAGTGTCTTAGTCTCTCACAATATCCTATCTAAAATTGACACAGTACCATCATCTGTCTCACCGAAAATCACGGACCTTCTTCGGAAGGAACTTCATTTCAAAGGTGTCATTATGACAGATGATTTTGATATGGCAGGATTAGCTGATTTTGTCAGTCAGGAAGAAGCTGCTTTTCAAGTGATTGTAGCTGGAAATGATTTGATTCTAGGGTCTTCCTATCAAACTCAGATTCCTTATCTATTAAAGAAAATTTCCTCTGGTGAGTTGACAGAAGAACGTATTGATGAGTCTGTGAGACGCATTTTAACTTGGAAATACGACTTGGGCTTATTAGGAGCGGCGCAGTAAGTCTTGTAAGCCCAGACAAAAAGCTTCAAGGTTAAATCCTTGCAGGTTAGCTTGATTTGTGTTATACTTATAGCAAGAATATGAAAAGTGAGGCGGGGAAATATCTTCGCCTCTTGCTTATGAGGAGGTGGACGCAATCGCAACAATCGTAGAATTAGTCAGAGAAGTTGTAGAACCTGTCATAGAAGCGCCTTTCGAACTCGTGGATATCGAGTATGGAAAGATTGGCAGTGACATGATTCTCAGTATTTTTGTAGATAAACCTGAAGGAATTACCTTGAACGACACGGCGGACTTGACAGAAATTATCAGTCCTGTCCTAGACACCATCAAGCCAGATCCCTTCCCAGAACAATATTTCCTAGAAATCACCAGTCCAGGCTTGGAACGTCCTTTAAAAACCAAGGATGCCGTTGCTGGAGCTGTTGGGAAATACATCCATGTCGGGCTCTACCAAGCCATCGATAAGCAAAAGGTCTTTGAAGGAACCTTGTTGGCCTTTGAAGAGGACGAGTTGACCATGGAATATATGGACAAGACGCGTAAGAAAACTGTCCAAATTCCATACAGTTTAGTATCAAAAGCACGTTTAGCAGTAAAATTATAGAAAAAGAAAGGATAGCTTTTGAGGATTCAAAAGTGAAGAAAACATGAGTAAAGAAATGCTAGAGGCCTTCCGCATTTTGGAAGAAGACAAGGGAATCAAAAAAGAAGACATCATCGACGCAGTAGTAGAGTCGCTTCGTTCCGCTTATCGCAGACGCTATGGTCAATCAGACAGCGTAGCTATTGACTTTAACGAAAAAACAGGTGACTTTACCGTTTATACTGTTCGTGAAGTGGTTGATGAAGTATTTGATAGCCGTTTGGAAATCAGCTTGAAAGATGCTCTTGCCATTAATTCAGCCTATGAACTTGGAGACAAAATCAAGTTTGAAGAAGCACCTGCTGAGTTTGGTCGTGTAGCAGCTCAATCTGCCAAACAAACCATCATGGAAAAAATGCGCAAGCAAACACGTGCCATCACTTACAATACTTACAAAGAGCATGAACAAGAAATCATGTCTGGTACAGTAGAACGCTTTGACAACCGCTTTATCTATGTCAACCTTGGTAGCATCGAAGCCCAATTGTCAAAACAAGACCAAATTCCTGGAGAAGTCTTTGCTTCACATGATCGTATCGAAGTGTATGTCTACAAGGTTGAAGACAACCCTCGCGGTGTCAACGTCTTTGTTAGCCGTAGCCATCCAGAAATGATCAAACGCTTGATGGAGCAAGAAATTCCAGAAGTTTATGATGGAACTGTTGAAATCATGAGCGTGGCTCGTGAAGCTGGTGACCGTACTAAGGTTGCAGTTCGTAGCCATAATCCAAACGTGGACGCTATCGGAACAATCGTTGGACGCGGTGGAGCTAACATCAAGAAAATCACTAGCAAATTCCACCCAGCTCGTTACGATGCCAAGAGCGACCGTATGGTACCAATCGAAGAAAACATCGACGTTATCGAGTGGGTAGCAGATCCAGCTGAATTTATCTACAATGCCATCGCTCCTGCTGAAGTTGACCAAGTTATCTTTGATGAAAACGACAGCAAACGTGCCTTAGTGGTTGTTCCTGATAACAAACTTTCTCTTGCTATCGGTCGTCGTGGGCAAAACGTTCGCTTGGCAGCTCACTTGACTGGTTACCGTATCGATATCAAGTCTGCTAGCGAATTTGAAGCCATGGAAGAAGCTGGTTCGGTAGATTTGGGATCAGAAAACGATACTATCGAAGAATAAAAGCTGCTAGAGGAGGGAAAGATGAAAACGAGAAAAATCCCTTTGCGCAAGTCTGTTGTGTCCAACGAAGTGATTGATAAGCGTGATTTGCTCCGCATTGTCAAGAACAAAGAAGGACAAGTCTTTATCGATCCGACAGGCAAGGCCAATGGCCGTGGCGCTTATATCAAGCTAGACAATAAAGAAGCCCTAGAGGCTAAAAAGAAGAAGGTCTTTAACCGTAGCTTTGACATGGAAGTGGAAGAAAGCTTTTATGACGAGTTGATCGCTTATGTGGATCACAAAGTAAAAAGAAGAGAGTTAGGACTTGAATAAGCAAAAGATAAGCAATCTCTTGGGACTTGCTCAGAGAGCAGGGCGGATTATATCGGGTGAAGAATTAGTGGTCAAGGCCATTCAAGATGGCAAGGCCAAGATGGTCTTTCTAGCCCATGATGCTGGACCCAATCTAACCAAGAAGATTCAAGATAAAAGTCATTATTATCAAGTAGAAATTGTAACCGTGTTTTCAACACTGGAATTAAGCATAGCAGTCGGGAAATCGAGAAAGGTTTTGGCTGTAACAGATGCTGGATTTACAAAGAAAATGAGGTCTCTTATGGAATAGAAGAGGAGGACATGATTTGTCTAAGAAAAGATTGTACGAAATCGCAAAAGAACTTGGAAAAGAAAGTAAAGAAGTTGTAGCGCGTGCAAAAGAGTTGGGCTTGGATGTGAAAAGCCACTCATCAAGTGTGGAAGAAGCTGTCGCTGCAAAAATCGCTGCCAGCTTTAAGCCTGCAGCTGCTCCGAAAGCAGAAGTAAAACCTGCAGCACCAAAAGCAAGTGCAGAAAAGAAAGCCGAGAAATCTGAGCCAGCTAAACCAGCTGTAGCTAAGGAAGAGGCAAAACCAGCTGAGCCAGTCGCTCCTAAGGCAGAAAAAGTAGCAGCTAAACCGCAAAGCCGTAATTTCAAGGCTGAGCGTGAAGCACGTGCCAAAGAGCAGGCAGAACGACGCAAGCAAAATAAAGGAAATAACCGTGACCAACAACAAAACGGAAACCGTCAGAAAAACGACGGCCGTAATGGTGGAAAACAAGGTCAAGGCAACCGCGACAATCGTCGTTTTAATGACCAAGCTAAGAAACAGCAAGGTCAGCAAAATCGTGGCAATGAGCGCCGTCAGCAACAAGACTTCCAGCCAAAACAAGCTGGACCACGTGTTGACTTTAAAGCCCGTGCAGCAGCCCTAAAAGCAGAACAAAATGCAGAATATGCCCGTTCAAGTGAAGAACGTTTCAAGCAGACTCAGGCTGCCAAAGAAGCCTTAGCCCAAGCTAACAAACGCAAGGAGCCAGAGGAAATCTTTGAAGAAGTGGCTAAGTTAGCTGAACAAGCGCAACAAGTTCAAGCAGTGGTTGAACCAGCTCCTGTAGCAAAAGAAGCGCCAGTGGATACACGTCGTAAAAAACAAGCTCGACCAGACAAAGAACGTGATGATTATGATCACGAAGAAGATGGTCCTAGAAAACAACAAAAGAATCGAAGTAGTCAAAATCAAGTGAGAAATCAAAAGAATAGTAACTGGAATAACAACAAAAAGAACAAAAAAGGCAATAACAAGAACAACCGCAATCAGACTCCAAAACCTGTTACGGAGCGTAAATTCCATGAATTGCCAACAGAATTTGAATATACAGATGGTATGACCGTTGCGGAAATCGCAAAACGTATCAAACGTGAACCAGCTGAAATCGTTAAGAAACTCTTTATGATGGGTGTCATGGCCACACAAAACCAATCCTTGGATGGGGAAACAATTGAACTCCTCATGGTGGATTATGGTATCGAAGCCAAACAAAAAGTTGAAGTGGATAATGCCGACATCGAACGTTTCTTTGTCGAAGATGGTTATCTCAATGAAGATGAACTGGTTGAGCGTCCACCAGTTGTAACTATCATGGGACACGTTGACCACGGTAAAACAACACTACTAGATACCCTTCGTAACTCTCGTGTTGCGACAGGTGAAGCGGGTGGTATCACTCAGCATATCGGTGCCTACCAAATCGTGGAAAATGGCAAGAAGATTACCTTCCTTGATACACCAGGACACGCGGCCTTTACATCTATGCGTGCGCGTGGTGCTTCTGTTACCGATATTACTATCTTGGTCGTAGCGGCAGATGACGGGGTTATGCCTCAGACTATTGAAGCCATTAACCACTCAAAAGCGGCCAACGTTCCAATCATCGTGGCCATTAACAAGATTGATAAACCAGGTGCTAACCCAGAACGCGTTATCGGTGAATTGGCAGAGCATGGAGTTATGTCAACTGCTTGGGGTGGAGATTCTGAATTTGTTGAAATTTCAGCTAAATTCAACCAAAACATCGAAGAATTGTTGGAAACAGTCCTTCTTGTGGCTGAAATCCAAGAACTTAAGGCAGACCCAACAGTGCGTGCTATCGGTACAGTTATTGAAGCTCGCTTGGATAAAGGAAAAGGTGCGGTCGCAACCCTTCTTGTTCAACAAGGTACCTTGAATGTACAAGACCCAATCGTTGTCGGAAATACCTTCGGTCGTGTCCGTGCTATGACTAATGACCTTGGACGTCGTGTTAAGGTTGCTGGACCATCAACACCAGTGTCAATCACAGGTTTGAACGAAGCGCCAATGGCAGGTGACCACTTTGCTGTTTACGAGGATGAAAAATCTGCACGTGCAGCAGGTGAAGAGCGTGCCAAACGTGCCCTTATGAAACAACGTCAAGCTACCCAACGTGTCAGCCTTGAAAACCTCTTCGATACCCTTAAAGCTGGTGAACTCAAATCAGTTAACGTTATTATCAAGGCCGATGTACAAGGTTCTGTTGAAGCCCTTTCTGCCTCACTTCAAAAGATCGATGTAGAAGGTGTTAAAGTTACCATCGTCCACTCAGCGGTCGGTGCTATCAACGAATCAGACGTGACCCTTGCCGAAGCTTCAAATGCCTTTATCGTTGGTTTCAACGTACGTCCTACACCACAAGCTCGTCAACAAGCAGAAGCTGACGATGTAGAAATCCGTCTCCACAGCATTATCTACAAGGTTATCGAAGAGATGGAAGAAGCCATGAAAGGGATGCTTGATCCAGAATTTGAAGAAAAAGTTATCGGTGAAGCAGTTATCCGTGAAACCTTCAAGGTGTCTAAAGTGGGAACCATCGGTGGATTCATGGTTATCAACGGTAAGGTTACCCGTGACTCTAAAGTTCGTGTTATCCGTGACGGTGTCGTTATCTATGACGGCGAACTCGCAAGCTTGAAACACTACAAAGACGACGTGAAAGAAGTGACTAACGGTCGTGAAGGTGGATTGATGATTGATGGCTACAATGATATCAAGATGGATGATGTGATTGAGGCCTATGTCATGGAAGAAATCAAGAGATAAGATTTTTTGCTCCTTTCTTAGGTGGTGAGGGACGCAAGCAAACCGATGGTTTCATTGCTTATTTTTGAGTCTAGGGTCTCAAAAATCCCCTGTGATGGGACTGATAAATCAGTTCCATCACTTTCACCACGGCGAAAGAAGCAGATGATTTCAAATTGAACTTCGTTTCAATTTGAACTGAAAATCAATAAGTTTAAAAATAGCTAGGTCTGCTGGCCTAGCTTTTGGTTCAAAGTAGAGAAAGGAATATCATGGCAAATCATTTCCGTACGGATCGTGTGGGCATGGAAATCAAGCGTGAAGTCAATGAGATTTTGCAAAAGAAAGTCCGTGATCCGCGTGTCCAAGGTGTGACCATCACAGATGTTCAGATGCTAGGTGACTTGTCTGTTGCCAAGGTTTACTACACCATTTTGAGTAACCTTGCTTCAGATAATCAAAAAGCTCAAATCGGGCTTGAAAAAGCAACTGGTACTATCAAACGTGAACTTGGTCGCAATTTGAAATTGTACAAAATCCCAGATTTGACTTTCGTCAAAGACGAATCCATCGAATATGGAAACAAGATTGACGAAATGCTACGCAATCTGGATAAAAACTAAAGAAGAGGGGCAACCCTCTTTTTGGTGGAGGGAAAGGCAATAAAACATGCTGGCGGAATCTTTCCAGAGTTAAACATTATTAAAAAGCTTTATAAAATTCAACTTGTATGATATTATAGGAATTAGAAAGAGTAAATTTCACAGAAATGGTCAGTAAGACTGGTATCGTTAATATTTTGAAAGTGTTGTTAAACGAGGGAAGATAATATGGGACTCATAAAAACTCTAGCTAAAACTTACGGGAATTACTTTTTGACCGTGCAAGGTGTAAAAGTAATGAAAACGATAAAGAAAGATGATAATGCCGTTGTCGGTCTAGGGAAACTTTTTATTGCAGACAAGTTAATGGATACGGCTCGGTGGCTCATCAAGTCAGAGGATAAAAAATGAAATTTTTCTGGGCAATTCTTGCTATTATTTTTATCAAACCGGTTATTGGGATTTTGAAATTCTTTTGGATGATCATCTCTTTTGCGGTCCAATTGCTGTTTTACAAGCTATTATTTAAAATATTGGATTGGCTCTTTAAACTTATTTAGGTCGTAATTCAAATCTCAGAGAACTAGCAGGAACTCTACTGCTAGTTTTTTAATCTCTTTCCATATGGTATAATATAAGCAGTAAAATCATTTTAGAACATACAATGGAGGTCGTTATGGACAATATCATCGATGTGTCAATTCCTGTTGCAGAAGTGGTGGACAAGCATCCAGAAGTCTTGGAAATTTTAGTCGAGCTTGGTTTTAAACCTCTTGCCAATCCCTTGATGCGCAATACAGTTGGTCGTAAAGTATCACTCAAACAGGGTTCTAAGCTAGAAGGAACTCCTATGGACAAGATTGTCCGCACACTGGAAGCAAACGGCTACGAAGTGATTGGGTTAGACTAATGGCAGATGAACGGATTCATGTCCTGCGGGATATTTTGTTAGAATTGCACAATGGTGCCTCTCCTGAGTCGGTTCAGGAGCGTTTTGATGCGACCTTTGCGGGTGTCTCAGCCATCGAGATTTCCCTCATGGAGCATGAGCTGATGAACTCAGACTCGGGCGTCACCTTTGCAGATGTCATGGAACTCTGTGATGTCCATGCCAATCTTTTTAAAAATGCTATCAAAGGTGTCGAAGTAGAGGATACTGAGCATCCAGGTCACCCAGTTCGGATTTTCAAAGAAGAAAATCTGGCCCTCCGTGCTGCCTTGATTCGCATTCGGAGATTGTTAGATACCTATGAGTCTATGGAAGATGAGGAAATGCTGGCGGAGATGAGCAAGGGTTTGGTCCGTCAGATGGGACTTGTGGGGCAATTTGACATCCACTACCAACGTAAAGAAGAACTCTTCTTTCCTATCATGGAGCGTTATGGGCACGATTCGCCTCCCAAAGTTATGTGGGGAGTGGATGACCAGATTAGGGAACTCTTTCAAACAGCTTTAGCGACAGCCAAGTTACTACCAGAAGTGTCGATTAGCACTGTAAAGGAAACTTTTGAAGCCTTTGCGACAGAGTTTGAAAGTATGATTTTCAAGGAAGAGTCCATCCTTCTCATGATTCTCCTTGAGTCCTTCACCCAAGATGACTGGCTTCAGATTGCGGAGGAGAGTGACGCCTATGGCTATGCCATCATCCGTCCGTCTGAGAAATGGGTGCCAGAACGTCAGAGCTTTGTTGAGGAAAAGAGTGCAGAGGAGCCTGTACAGTTAGATACGGCAGAGGGTCAAGTTCAGCAGGTTATTGATACGCCAGAAGGACAGTTTACCATTACCTTTACCCCTAAGGAAAAGGAAGCAGTGCTGGACCGCCATAGTCAACAGGCTTTTGGCAATGGCTATCTTTCGGTCGAGCAGGCCAACCTCATCCTCAATCACCTCCCTATGGAGATTACCTTTGTCAATAAAGAAGACATTTTCCAGTATTACAATGACAATACGCCAGCTGATGAGATGATTTTCAAACGGACACCGTCCCAAGTCGGACGCAATGTTGAACTCTGCCATCCGCCTAAGTACTTGGATAAGGTCAAGACTATCATGAAGGGGCTTCGTGAAGGTACTAAGGATAAGTATGAAATGTGGTTCAAGTCTGAGTCGCGAGGTAAGTTTGTCCACATCACCTACGCAGCAGTGCACGATGAAGAGGGAGAATTCCAAGGTGTGCTGGAGTATGTTCAGGATATTCAGCCCTACCGTGAGATTGATACGGACTATTTCCGTGGATTAGAATAAGGAGAAAAAATGAGTTACGAACAAGAATTTATGAAGGAATTTGAAGCCTGGGTCAATACCCAAATCATGATCAACGACATGGCGCATAAGGAAAGCCAAAAAGTCTACGAAGAAGACCAAGACGAGCGTGCCAAAGATGCTATGATTCGTTACGAAAGTCGCTTGGATGCTTATCAGTTCTTGCTTGGTAAGTTTGAAAACTTCAAGGCAGGCAAGGGATTCCATGATTTGCCAGAAGGCTTGTTTGGTGAGAGAAATTATTAAACAAGATAGGTTCTTGATTTTTTACTAAAATCTTGATAGAATATTTATATTAAATCCTTGTCAGAGCAGGGGTTTTTTATTGAAAGGATTTTATCATGTCAAAGAAACTCAATCGTAAAAAACAATTACGAAATAGCCTCCGTCGTGCAGGTGCTTTTTCAAGTACTGTGACTAAGGTTGTAGAAGAGACAAAAAAAGTCGTAAAACGTGCAGAACAGTCAGCAAGCCAAGCTGGTAAGGCTGTTTCTAAAAAGGTTGAACAAGCAGTAGAAGCTACCAAAGAGCAAGCTCAAAAAGTAGCCAATTCTGTAGAAGATTTTGCAGCAAACTTGGGTGGACTTCCACTTGATCGTGCCAAAACTTTCTATGATGAAGGCATCAAGTCTGCTTCAGATTTCAAAAACTGGACTGAAAAAGAACTCCTTGCCTTGAAAGGAATCGGCCCAGCTACCATTAAGAAATTGAAGGAAAATGGCATCAAGTTTAAGTAATCTTTCTTGTGCCTTGCATTTCCGAAAAAATCTTGCTACAATAAAGCCATCAGAGGTGTTTTGAATCCCACATTTTACAGAAAGTGGCGGTGCTGAGAAGTCCACAAATGTGTCAAAACTGGTTGCTGATGGATGAAAAATGAAATATTACTGTCTTTTTATTTTAAAGATAAGAGTTGCGGGCCTTGCCCGAAATTGGGTGGTACCGCGGATAAACACATTCGTCCCTGTCATGTAGATGGCAGGGCTTTTCTTTTGCGTTTTGGTCAAAGGAGGTTGTCATGAAGCAATCTTTTAACACAAGTAAACTCTATTATGGTTTTCCTATCTTCATTTTGGGGTATCAGGACCAGAATTTTGGACACAATATAACAACTTGTAGCTCCTCTTATAGTCTGGGAGATTGGCTAGTCATCGGTGTTGGTTCTGAGGAAAATGCGGCTGAGCAAATCAAGCATTACCAGAAGTTTACTGTGAATATTCCTGATGAAAATCTCATGCTCGAGATGGAGCAGGCTGGTTTTGTCAGTCATCGAGAGAAATTAAAACACCTGGGACTAGACTACGAGATTTCTGAACGGACTCAGGCACCGATTTTAGAGGCCTGTCCAGTCGTGTTAGAATGTCAGGTAGATCGGATTATCGAGGAAGATGGAATCTGTCATATCTTTGCCAAGATTATCGAGCGACTTGCTGATTCTGAACTCTTGGATGATAAGGGACATTTTAAAAATGATCGTTTTTCACCGACTTACTTTATGGGGGACGGTCACCAGCGCGTTTATCGCTATTTAGATAACCGTGTTGACCCTATGGGGAGCTTCATAAAGAAAGCGAGGAAGAAGGATGTCAAGAGCTGAATTACCAGAACGCTTGGAAACAGAGCGTCTGGTCTTACGAGTCCGCACCGTGGCGGATGCAGAGGATATCTTTGACTATGCTAGTCTCCCAGAAGTTTCTTACCCAGCAGGCTTTCCTCCAGTCAAGACCTTGGAAGATGAGGTTTACTATCTAGAGTATATCCTTCCCGAACGCAATCAAAAGGAAAATCTCCCAGCAGGCTATGGGATTGTCATCAAAGGAACCGATAAAGTCATTGGTTCTGTTGATTTCAACCATCGCCATGCGGATGATGTGCTAGAGATTGGCTATACCTTGCATCCAGACTATTGGGGTCGAGGCTATGTACCAGAAGCAGCGTTTGCCTTGATTGACCTAGCTTTTAAAGAACTTGGTCTTCACAAGATTGAACTAACTTGCTTTGGATATAACCTTCAAAGTCAACGAGTCGCGGAAAAGCTTGGCTTTACCATAGAAGCTCGCATAAGGAACCGCAAAGATGTCCAAGGCAATCGCTGTGACAGTCTGATATATGGTTTGCTGAAGAGTGAGTGGGAGGTGATTTGATGCATCTTTTCATCATTGGTGCTCCGGCCTCAGGAAAAATGACGATTGGTCAAGAGTTATCTCGACTGACAGATGCTACCCTCTTTTATAACCATCAAGCCATCGATTTTGCATTAGAAATCTATCAGGACTTTACAGAGGAAATGTGGGAATTTGTTCGTGGAATCACCTTTTCTTTCCTTGGGGCAAGTGCAAGAAATCAGCGATCAGTAATTTTAACTGATGTAATTGATTTTTCAAATCAGTACCAGCTGATGTATTTAAAGCAAATTCAGGATTTATTGGATAACTTTCATCAAGAGATTCTTTTTGTTGAGTTGGAAACAAGTCTTGAAGAGCGCTTACATCGAAATCAAACGGAGAACCGGTTGAAGCACAAGCCCTTGAAACGGCATATTGAGGTATCTGAAAGAGAAATTTTAGAGACAGCTGAAACCCTTCAATTAAATTCCCAACATCAACCGAATGAGTTGTACCACTACTTTAAAATAAATAATACGAATTTGTCTGCAGAAGAAGCTGCTAAGCAAATTCAAAATAAAATGAATACAATAGAGAAAGGACAAACACATGTCTAAAGAACTTTCACCTAAATACAATCCAGCCGAGGTTGAGGCTGGTCGTTACCAAAAATGGCTTGATGCTGATGTTTTCAAGCCTTCAGGCGATCAAAAGGCTAAGCCTTATTCAATCGTCATTCCACCACCAAACGTAACTGGGAAACTTCACCTTGGTCACGCTTGGGATACGACTCTTCAGGATATTATTATCCGTCAAAAACGTATGCAAGGTTTTGATACCCTTTGGCTTCCAGGGATGGACCACGCTGGGATTGCCACTCAAGCTAAGGTTGAGGAGCGTTTGCGTGGTGAGGGCATCAGCCGCTATGACCTCGGTCGTGAAAAATTCCTCGACAAGGTCTGGGAATGGAAAGACGAATATGCCACTACTATCAAGGAACAATGGGGCAAGATGGGGCTCTCTGTAGACTACTCACGCGAGCGTTTCACTCTTGACGAAGGTTTGTCAAAAGCGGTTCGCAAGGTCTTTGTGGACCTTTACAAGAAAGGCTGGATCTACCGTGGTGAGTTTATCATCAACTGGGACCCAGCTGCTCGCACAGCTCTTTCTGATATCGAGGTGATTCACAAGGATGTCGAAGGTGCCTTCTACCACATGAATTACATGCTAGAAGACGGCTCACGCGCCCTTGAAGTTGCGACAACTCGTCCAGAGACCATGTTTGGAGACGTAGCTGTTGCGGTCAATCCAGAAGACCCACGCTACAAGGACTTGATTGGCAAAAACGTTATCCTTCCAATCGCTAATAAACTCATCCCAATTGTTGGAGATGAACATGCCGACCCTGAGTTTGGTACTGGTGTTGTTAAAATCACCCCTGCCCACGATCCAAACGACTTCTTGGTTGGCCAACGTCATAACTTGCCACAAGTTAACGTCATGAACGACGACGGAACTATGAATGAGCTTGCCTTCGAATTTGCAGGCATGGACCGTTTTGAAGCTCGTAAGGCAGTCGTTGCTAAACTGGAAGAAATCGGTGCCCTTGTTAAAATCGAAAAACGTGTCCACAGTGTTGGTCACTCAGAGCGTACAGGTGTAGTGGTTGAGCCACGCTTGTCTACTCAATGGTTCGTCAAGATGGATCAATTGGCCAAGAATGCTATTGCCAACCAAGACACAGAGGACAAGGTCGAATTCTACCCACCTCGTTTCAACGATACCTTCCTCCAATGGATGGAAAATGTTCACGACTGGGTTATCTCTCGTCAGCTCTGGTGGGGGCACCAAATCCCTGCTTGGTACAATGCTGAGGGTGAAATATATGTCGGCGAAGAAGCTCCAGAAGGTGACGGTTGGACTCAGGACGAAGACGTCTTGGATACTTGGTTTAGTTCTGCCCTTTGGCCATTCTCTACCATGGGCTGGCCGGATGTCGACTCAGCAGACTTTAAACGTTATTATCCAACATCAACTTTGGTGACTGGTTATGATATTATTCCGTTCTGGGTGTCTCGGATGATTTTCCAAGGTTTGGAATTTACTGGCAAGTCGCCATTCAAAAATGCCTTGATTCATGGTCTCATTCGTGATGAGCAAGGACGCAAGATGTCTAAATCTCTCGGTAACGGGATTGATCCAATGGATGTTATTGATAAGTACGGAACAGATAGTCTTCGTTGGTTCCTTTCAAACGGTTCTGCACCAGGGCAAGACGTGCGCTTCTCTTACGAGAAAATGGATGCTTCATGGAACTTCATTAACAAGATCTGGAACATCTCTCGCTACATCCTCATGAACAATGAAGGCTTGACCCTTGAGCAAGCAACTGCCAATGTGGAAAAAGTTGTCAACAAGGAAGCTGGAAACGTTACAGACCGCTGGATTCTCCACAACCTCAATGAAACGATCGGAAAAGCAACTGCCAACTTTGATAAATTTGAGTTTGGTGTAGCTGGACACATCCTCTACAACTTCATCTGGGACGAGTTTGCGGACTGGTACGTTGAATTGACCAAGGAAGTCCTTTATAGCGATAACGAAGAAGAGAAAGTCATCACACGTTCGGTTCTCCTTTACACCTTGGACAAGATCCTTCGTCTACTTCACCCAATCATGCCATTCGTGACAGAGGAAATCTTTGGACAAATCTCAGAAGGTTCTATCGTTACAGCAGAATACCCAACTGTCAACCCAGCCTTTGAAGACCTTGCTGCTCACACAGGTGTCGAAAGCCTCAAAGACTTGATCCGTGCTGTTCGTAATGCGCGTGCAGAAGTAAACGTAGCACCAAGCAAGCCTATCACCATTCTTGTTAAGACTAGCGATAACGACTTGGAAGCCTTCTTTAACAGCAATGTAAATTATATCAAACGATTCACAAATCCAGAACACTTGGAAATCGCATCAACCATCCCTGCACCTGAACTCGCTATGTCAAGCGTCATCACAGGAGCAGAAATCTACCTGCCACTTGCTGACCTCCTCAATGTCGAAGAAGAACTGGCCCGTCTCGACAAGGAACTAGCTAGATGGCAAAAAGAACTGGATATGGTTGGTAAGAAGCTCTCTAACGAACGCTTCGTAGCCAATGCCAAACCAGAAGTCGTCCAAAAAGAACGCGACAAACAAACTGACTACCAAGCGAAATACGACGCGACCGTAGCACGTATTGGTGAGATGAAGAAGTTGGTAAAATAAACATAGAAACACGGTGATGAGCCGTGTTTTTTGGTATAATGAAATCAATATCTATTGATGGAGAAAGTGATGTCTAAGCACCCGCATTATGAATTGTTAAATTTAATTGGCTATGGTCTTGCCAAGTTTGATAAGCTTTTTATAAAAGAATTTCAATGTTCTAGCAAGTCGGAGTTTTATCGCTATGTGGTTTCTCTGGGAATTGCTGAAACAACAGGAGTTGTAAAAAATAGAATGGATTTATTTGATCCTTATTTTGACAATAATCGAAAAGGTTGGTGGCAGAAAGCTGAAGTTTATCGTTTTCGTAAAGATTTAATTGATATGATGTTTGGAAATGAAGATGTTCATAGTTATGCTGAAATCGTTAAAATGTTACTTGCTAGTGAAGGAAAGCGAACAGGCATTACTACCATTGAAAAACCAATTATTCGAACTAAATTCAAACGTCTACAAGAAACTGGAATGGAAGCAGAAAATTATTTTATACTCAACTTTGATAAAGAAGAAAAATTTCAAGGTGGACAGTTAACTGATGCCCGTCTTTATGGTGATGGATATGATTTCCAAGTAGATGTTCATGAGCATTTCTACCTTGCAGAAGTTAAAGGGATTCGAAAACCTAAGGGACGTATTCGTTTGACTGCCAACGAATTTGAAAAAGCAAAAGAGTTTCAATCAGATTTTATTTTATCTCTAGTCACCAACCTAGATGATATTCCAAAGTTAGTGTTAATCGATAATCCTTTAAAACATTTTGAGTTTAAAAAGAATATTATCAAAAATGAAATCATTGAATATAGAAGCTTAGAAGATTTGTATTAGTTCCCCCTTAACCTTTGACTATTCCGCAAAATTATCGTAAAATAAAGAGTAAATGATAAAATGAGGTCAGAGTCTGTTCGCTCTGGCGATAGTAGTATAAATGAGGAGAAACGCTTTGGAATTAGAAGTATTTGCTGGGCAAGAAAAAAGTGAACTATCTATGATTGAGGTAGCGCGTGCTATCTTGGAACTTCGTGGTCGCGATCACGAGATGCATTTTAGCGATCTTGTAAACGAAATTCAAAACTACCTTGGAACATCAAACAGCGATATCCGCGAAGCCTTGCCTTTGTTCTACACAGAGTTGAACTTTGACGGTAGCTTCATCTCACTTGGAGACAATAAATGGGGGCTTCGTTCATGGTATGGTGTAGACGAAATCGACGAAGAAATCATCGCTCTTGAAGAAAATGACGACGATGAAGTAGCACCAAAAGCTAAGAAAAAACGTGTCAATGCCTTCATGGATGGTGATTCAGATGCTATTGACTACAATGCAGATGATCCTGAAGACGAAGATGCATACGAAGCAGATCCAGCTCTTTCATACGATGATGAAAATCCAGATGATGAGAAAAATGAAGTGGAAGCCTACGATGCAGAAATCAACGAGATTGCCCCTGATGACTTGGGTGAAGACGTGGATCTCAACGAAGAAGACGATGAGTTTTCTGACGATGATTCTGAAAACATTGAGGAATAAAAGTTAGCTATTGACAATTATCCTATTTTTAGGTATCATATTGTTCGGGCACCTCTTTTAGAGGTCGGAGCTCCCTAGTTCTTAGGGAGCTATTTTTGTTTTTTCAAGAAGTTATCTTCTTGTATTTTATACTCAATGAAAATCAAAGAGCAAACTAGGAAACTAGCCACAGGCTGTACTTGCGTACGGCAAGGCGACGTTGACGCAGTTTGAAGAGACTTTCGAAGAGTATTGGTTGTGAATCTGGCGCAGTCGTCCCAGATTATTCTTATTAGTAGGGTCTTGTTTTCTATGTCCCCTCGTAGTTAACAAGACCTTGAGCATTTTAGAAAGAGGAATCTATGTCTACGAAATATATTTTTGTAACTGGTGGTGTGGTATCGTCTATTGGGAAAGGGATTGTTGCAGCGAGTCTAGGCCGTCTCTTGAAAAATCGTGGTCTGAAAGTAACCATTCAAAAGTTTGACCCTTATATCAATATAGATCCGGGAACTATGAGTCCTTACCAGCACGGGGAAGTTTTTGTGACAGATGATGGAGCTGAGACAGATTTGGACTTGGGTCACTATGAACGTTTCATCGATATCAATCTCAACAAATATTCCAACGTGACAACTGGTAAAATTTACAGTGAAGTTCTTCGTAAGGAACGCCGTGGAGAATACCTTGGGGCAACTGTTCAGGTTATTCCTCATATCACAGATGCTTTGAAAGAAAAAATCAAGCGTGCCGCTCTAACGACTGATTCTGATGTCATTATCACAGAGGTTGGTGGAACTGTTGGAGATATCGAGTCTTTGCCATTCCTAGAGGCCCTTCGTCAGATGAAGGCAGATGTGGGGGCGGACAATGTCATGTACATCCATACAACCCTCCTTCCTTACCTCAAGGCCGCTGGTGAAATGAAAACCAAACCAACTCAACACTCTGTAAAAGAATTGCGTGGATTGGGAATCCAGCCAAATATGTTGGTTATTCGTACAGAACAACCAGCTGGTCAAGGAATTAAAAACAAACTGGCCCAGTTCTGTGATGTGGCACCAGAAGCCGTTATCGAATCGTTGGATGTTGAGCACCTTTACCAAATTCCATTGAACTTGCAGGCTCAAGGTATGGACCAAATTGTCTGTGACCATTTGAAATTAGACGCACCAGTAGCAGATATGACAGAATGGTCAGCCATGGTGGACAAGGTCATGAACCTCAAGAAACAAGTTAAGATTTCCCTTGTTGGTAAGTATGTGGAGTTGCAAGATGCTTATATCTCAGTGGTCGAAGCCTTGAAACATTCTGGTTATGCCAACGATGCAGAAGTTAAAATTAATTGGGTCAATGCTAATGATGTGACAGCAGAGAATGTGGCAGAGCTCTTATCTGATGCGGACGGAATCATCGTGCCAGGTGGTTTTGGTCAACGTGGTACGGAAGGGAAAATCCAAGCCATTCGATATGCGCGTGAGAATGATGTTCCAATGTTGGGTGTCTGCTTGGGAATGCAGTTGACTTGTATCGAGTTTGCTCGTCACGTTTTGGGTCTTGAAGGTGCCAATTCTGCAGAGCTTGCACCAGAAACAAAGTACCCTATCATTGATATCATGCGTGATCAGATTGATGTTGAGGATATGGGGGGAACCCTTCGTTTGGGGCTTTATCCATCTAAGTTGAAACGTGGCTCTAAGGCCGCTGCTGCTTATCATAATCAAGAAGTAGTGCAACGCCGTCACCGTCACCGTTATGAGTTTAACAACGCCTTCCGTGAGCAATTTGAGGCAGCAGGCTTTGTCTTTTCAGGAGTTTCTCCAGACAATCGTTTGGTCGAAATCGTGGAAATTCCTGAAAATAAATTCTTTGTGGCTTGTCAGTATCACCCTGAACTTTCAAGTCGTCCAAACCGTCCAGAAGAACTCTACACTGCCTTTGTCACTGCAGCAGTTGAGAACAGTAATTAGCAAAATCAGAACCTTTGAGAAGAATCTCAGAGGTTTTTTGCTTGCATATTTAGGATATGAGTTGCAAAATAAAAACATAGTGATATAATTAACATAAAAAATCCTAAGGAGGATCTACGATGAAAAAAATCACATTATTTGGTTTGTCTCTAGCTGGTCTAGTTTTACTGGCTTTTCCACATTCAGGGCAGGCATTTGAGCTTAAAGAAGAATGGGTTGTTAAGTGTGGAGTACAGTATCAAGATGGCAAGATTCTTCGTTTTAACAATGGTCATGAAGTGGATATCAAAGTCTTGGATTTGCCAAAAACCGAGAAAATCGAGTGGACGGTTAGTATCAATGGTCAAGATCAGACTGTCAATTTCCTAGGTCAAGAAAAGGACAAGTCTATGATTGGTATAGAAGGGCATTACCTGAATTTCTATGTTCCATATGGCTATAGTGGAGATATCAAGGTAGAAGCCAAGAGTGGAAATGAAGTAAAGACCTGGTCAACGAAAGTTGTGGATGATATTCATAATGATAGTGGAAAGAGAGGTTACTATCGTATTGAAGAATCAAATGATCAATACACTTACCTCGATGCTAAATGGGATTATCAAACCAAGACTTACACTGCTACTTTACCAGAGACTGTCAATGGTCAAAAAGTCTTTGCTTGGGCAGACTATGGCAATGGCGAGTTGAAACTTGAAAAACTAAAATCTATCAGTCACAAATATGATGATGGAGGATCTTTCAAAGAGCTTTATCCGATTGTAAAAGCAGAAAGCTGGCTAAAATCAAACCAAAACTGGTACTATCAAAAACAAGGTCAATTAGTACAGAATGCTTGGGTTAAAGACAAGGGAACTTGGTACTTTATGAATGATAAAGGAGTCATGTTCAATCAAACTTGGCTTTATCAAGGTAGCAACTGGTATGCCTTTAAATCATCAGGAGCCATGATTGCGAGTGATTGGCTTTACGATCAAGGCAAGTGGTACTATTTATCAACTTCAGGAGCCATGAAAGCCAGCACTTGGGTTTATGACAAGGGAGAATGGTATTATGTAAGTTCTTCTGGTGCCATGATTGCGAATGATTGGGTCAAAGACAATGGTAAGTGGTATTATCTGGCTTCATCAGGTAAGATGCTTCGCAATACCTACACACCTGATGGTTACTACGTTGGCAACTCAGGTGCCTGGCAATAAGAATAATACTCTTCGAAAATCTCTTCAAACCACGGTCGCCTTATCTACAACCTCAAAACGTTGTTTTGAGCTGACTTCGTCAGTTCTATCTACAACCTCAAAGCAGTGTTTTGAGCAGCCTGCGACTAGCTTCCTAGTTTGCTCTTTGATTTTCATTGAGTATAAGAAGTCCTTTTCTTTAAAGGAAGGGGCTTTTTACTTGCTTTTCTGCTGTTTCCTCATTTGTCCTAAAGCCTTTTTTGTGTTAAAATGAATGGTATGAAAGCTAAAAAAATGTGGATGGCAGGTCTGGCTCTGCTTGGAATTGGGAGCATTGCCCTTGCTACGAAAAAAGTTGCAGATGACCGTAAGCTCATGAAGACTCAGGAAGAATTGACAGCGATTGTACGAGACCATTTTTCAGACATGGGGGGAATTGCGACCCTCTATGTTCAAGTCTATGAAAGCGGTTTGGAGAGCTTGGTTGGTGGCGTCATTTTTGAGGATGGCCGTCATTATACCTTTGTCTATGAAAATGAAGACCTGGTCTATGAGGAGGAAGTCTTATGATACAACCAGCAAGTTTAGAAGAATTGGCATCTTTAGTAGAAAAAGATGGGAAGAAGGTCTTTCTTTTTGTGGCGGACTGGTGTGGCGATTGTCGTTATATCTATCCTGCCTTGCCAGAAATTGAGGAGACCAATCCAGAGTTCACCTTTATTCGTGTGGACCGAGACCAGTATATGGATTTGGCTAAACTCTGGGATGTTTACGGAATCCCTAGCCTTATTGTTCTAGAAAAAGACAAGGAAATCGGTCGTTTTGTCAATCGAGACCGTAAAAGTAAGGAGCAAATTAACGATTTTTTAGCAGGACTGAAATAGGAGAAAATAGAAACAATGATTTTTACATATAACAAAGAACATGTCGGTGATGTCCTTATGGTCATCGCGAAAAATAGCGGAGATGCCAAATTAGATGTGGAGCGCAAAGGCAAGGTAGCTCGTGTTTTCCTCAAAGATAATGGGGAAACAGTGGCGTGGAATATTTTCGAAGTTTCAAGTTTGTTTGAAATTGAAGAGCGCGGTCAAGTCTTTTTGTCTGATGAACAAGTAGCTCGTTTGAACCAAGAATTGCAGGCGGAAGGTTTTGCAGAAGAAATTGTCAATGACAAGGAACCTAAGTTTGTTGTTGGTGAAATTGTCGAGATGGTAGCCCATCCTGATAGTGACCACCTTAACATCTGCCAAGTTGCAGTCGCGAGTGACAAGACAGTGCAAATCGTTGCAGGGGCTCCCAATGCGCGTGTCGGGTTGAAAACCATTGTAGCTCTTCCAGGAGCAATGATGCCCAAAGGGAATCTCATTTTCCCAGGTGAGCTTCGTGGTGAAAAGAGTTTTGGCATGATGTGTAGTCCTCGTGAATTGCATCTGCCAAATGCTCCGCAAAAACGTGGTATTATTGAATTATCAGAAGACCAAGTTGTTGGAACTCCATTTGATCCAGCTAAACACTGGACTGCCTAAGAAGTTGTTAGTATCTGATAGACAAGCTAGAAGGAAATAAGATGGCAAAAAATGTTGTGATTACAGGAGCGACATCAGGAATTGGTGAAGCGATTGCGCGTGCTTATCTGGAGCAGGGTGAGAATGTCGTTCTAACAGGACGACGGACAGACAGACTAGAAGCTCTTAAGGCGGAGTTTGCAGAAATTTTTCCAAATCAAACAGTTTGGACTTTTCTCCTAGATGTCACGGATATGACAATGGTAAAGACTGTCTGCTCTGATATTCTAGAAACGATAGGTCAGATTGATATTCTGGTCAACAATGCCGGACTGGCTCTAGGTTTAGCACCTTATCAGGACTATGAAGAGTTGGATATGTTGACCATGCTGGATACCAATGTCAAAGGTTTGATGGCAGTCACTCGCTGTTTTTTGCCAACAATGGTAAAAGCCAATCAAGGACATATCATCAATATGGGGTCAACCGCAGGAATTTATGCCTATGCAGGTGCAGCTGTTTACTCAGCGACCAAGGCGGCAGTTAAGACCTTTTCAGATGGTCTGCGAATTGATACCATCGCAACGGATATCAAGGTGACGACCATTCAGCCTGGAATTGTCGAAACAGATTTTTCTACAGTGCGTTTTCATGGTGATAAAGAACGAGCTGCGTCCGTTTACCAAGGAATAGAAGCTTTGCAAGCTCAGGATATTGCAGACACAGTAGTCTATGTGACCAGTCAACCTCGTCGTGTGCAGATTACAGATATGACCATTATGGCCAATCAACAAGCGACAGGTTTCATGGTTCATAAAAAATAAAAAATTTTTTCTCGAAAAGTTACAAATTTCTGTAACTTTTTTTGATTTCCTACGAATAGATAAGTAGGAGGAAAAAATATGTATAATAAAGTTATCTTGATTGGGCGTTTGACGTCCACACCAGAATTGCACAAAACCAACAATGACAAGTCAGTAGCGCGCGCAACTATCGCTGTGAACCGTCGTTACAAAGACCAAAACGGTGAACGCGAAGCTGATTTTGTCAATATGGTGCTATGGGGTAGACTAGCAGAAACTTTGGCAAGCTACGCAACTAAAGGAAGTCTTATCTCTGTGGATGGAGAACTTCGTACCCGTCGCTTTGAGAAAAATGGCCAGATGAACTACGTGACCGAAGTTCTTGCCACAGGATTCCAACTCTTGGAAAGTCGTGCCCAACGTGCCATGCGTGAAAATAATGCAGGACAAGATTTGGCAGACCTAGTCTTGGAAGAGGAAGAATTGCCATTTTAATCATTAAAAAGTCTGAGTTGGTCTCAGGCTTTTTATCTTGAGAAAGTCAGACTTTTTTCTTGACTATTTCTGACCAAGTGATACAATAGAACTATGAATTAGCACTCAGATGCAAAGAGTGCTAATAATATCTATCTCATTATGGAGGAAATCAGATGTTGAAACCATTAGGAGACCGTATGGTCTTGAAAATCGAAGAAAAAGAACAAACTGTTGGAGGTTTTGTCCTTGCAGGTTCAGCTCAAGAAAAAACAAAAACAGCCCAAGTTGTAGCTACTGGGCAAGGGGTTCGTACCTTGAACGGTGATTTGGTTGCTCCAAACGTTAAGACTGGCGACCGTGTCTTAGTTGAAGCCCATGCAGGTATTGATGTCAAAGATGGCGATGAAAAGTACATCATCGTTGGCGAAGCTAACATCTTGGCTATCATTGAAGAATAGAAGGAGAAAATAAGTATGTCAAAAGAAATTAAATTTTCATCTGATGCTCGTTCAGCTATGGTCCGTGGTGTCGATATCCTTGCAGATACTGTTAAAGTAACCTTGGGACCAAAAGGTCGTAACGTTGTGTTGGAAAAATCATTTGGCTCACCCTTGATTACCAATGACGGTGTGACTATTGCCAAAGAAATTGAATTAGAAGATCATTTTGAAAATATGGGTGCCAAATTGGTATCAGAAGTGGCTTCTAAAACCAATGATATCGCAGGTGACGGGACAACTACTGCAACAGTCTTGACCCAAGCAATTGTCCGTGAAGGCATCAAAAACGTCACAGCGGGTGCCAATCCAATTGGCATTCGTCGTGGGATTGAAACAGCAGTTGCTGCAGCAGTTGAAGCCTTGAAAAACAATGCTATTCCTGTTGCCAACAAAGAAGCCATCGCTCAGGTTGCCGCCGTCTCTTCTCGTTCCGAAAAAGTAGGTGAATACATCTCTGAAGCCATGGAAAAAGTTGGCAAAGATGGAGTCATCACTATCGAAGAGTCACGTGGTATGGAAACAGAACTTGAAGTTGTAGAAGGAATGCAGTTTGACCGCGGTTACCTTTCACAGTACATGGTGACAGATAGCGAAAAAATGGTGGCTGACCTTGAAAATCCATACATCTTGATTACTGATAAGAAGATTTCAAATATCCAAGAAATCTTGCCACTCCTAGAAAGTATTCTCCAAAGCAATCGTCCACTCTTGATTATTGCGGATGATGTAGATGGTGAAGCTCTTCCAACTCTTGTTTTGAACAAGATTCGTGGAACCTTCAACGTGGTAGCAGTCAAGGCACCTGGTTTTGGTGACCGTCGCAAAGCCATGCTTGAAGACATTGCCATCTTAACAGGCGGAACAGTTATCACAGAAGACCTTGGTCTTGAGTTGAAAGATGCGACAATTGAAGCTCTTGGTCAAGCAGCGAGAGTAACTGTGGACAAAGATAGCACTGTTATCGTAGAAGGTGCTGGAAATCCTGAAGCGATTTCTCACCGTGTTGCGGTTATCAAGTCTCAAATCGAAACCACAACTTCTGAGTTTGACCGTGAAAAATTACAAGAACGATTGGCGAAATTGTCGGGTGGTGTAGCGGTTATTAAGGTCGGAGCTGCAACTGAAACTGAGTTGAAAGAAATGAAACTCCGCATCGAAGATGCCCTCAACGCTACTCGTGCAGCTGTTGAAGAAGGAATCGTTGCAGGTGGTGGAACAGCCCTTGTAAATGTTATCTCAGCCGTGGCTGATTTGGAATTGACAGGAGACGAAGCAACAGGCCGCAATATTGTTCTCCGTGCTTTGGAAGAACCTGTTCGTCAAATCGCCCACAATGCAGGATTTGAAGGCTCTATCGTTATCGATCGTTTGAAAAATGCTGAAGTTGGTACAGGCTTCAACGCAGCAACTGGTGAATGGGTCAACATGATTGAAGAGGGAATCATCGACCCAGTTAAAGTGAGCCGTTCAGCCCTACAAAATGCAGCATCTGTAGCCAGCTTGATTTTGACAACAGAAGCAGTCGTAGCTAATAAACCAGAACCAGCAGCTCCGGCTCCAGCAATGGATCCAAGCATGATGGGCGGCATGATGTAAGCTTTCTATAGAAAACAACTTATAAAAAACACAAAAGGAGGGAATGCCTACCCCTCCTTTTTATGACATTCACTTCTAAATTGATTTGAGCTCTCCTAACTTATATGATAAAATAAGACTAGAAAAAGGAGAAGAACATGATCGATGTAGAAGAAATTCTGAGCAAGATGAACCCTAATCAGAAGATTAATTATGACCGTGTCATGCAGAAGATGGTACAAGTATGGGAGAAAAATGAGCAACGGCCAACCATTCTCATGCATGTTTGCTGTGCCCCTTGCAGTACCTATACCCTAGAATATTTGACTAAGTATGCAGACGTGACCATCTATTTTGCCAATTCTAATATCCATCCCAAGGCAGAATACCATAAGCGTGCCTATGTGACTAAAAAGTTTGTCAGTGATTTCAATGAGCGAACTGGCAATAACGTTCAATATCTAGAAGCTCCTTATGAACCTAACGAATATCGTAAACTGGTTCGAGGTTTGGAAGAAGAGCCTGAAGGTGGTGACCGTTGTAAGGTTTGCTTTGACTACCGACTGGATAAAACAGCGCAAGTGGCTATGGACTTGGGATTTGACTACTTTGGCTCAGCCTTGACCATCAGTCCTCATAAAAATTCTCAAACCATCAACAGCATCGGAATCGACGTGCAAAAGATTTATACCACCCACTATCTTCCCAGCGATTTCAAGAAAAATCAAGGCTACAAACGTTCAGTAGAGATGTGTGAAGAGTATGACATCTACCGTCAATGTTATTGTGGATGCGTCTATGCAGCTCAGGCGCAGAATATTGACCTGGTTCAGGTTAAGAAGGACGCAACGGCTTTCTTACTGGATAAGGATGTTGAAAAAGACTATTCCCATATCAAATTTACAGTTACAAAATTAGATATATAGGGACCAACCCAGCTGAAAAGCTGGGTTTTTCAAATAAAAAACCAGGGCTTTCACCCTAGTTTGACAACTTTACCGATTCTTTAGTTCTACATAGCGCTTGTACCAAATGTTTACATAGGCTTCTGAGAAAGGACCACGTCCATTGTTAATCCAATCAACAAGAATTTTGACATGTTCTTTTAAAATATAGTCCAAGTCATCAGAATAATTCATTTTGCGTTTGTGACGCTCATACTCCTCAACGTCCAAGAGACGTTTTTCCCCATCTGTAAAAATTTTAACATCCAAATCGTAATCAATATACTTCAGTGCTTCTTCATCCAGATAGTAGGGGCTAGCCATATTGCAATAGTAGGAAATTCCATTATCGCGAATCATGGCAATGATATTAAACCAATATTTCTTGTGAAAGTAAACAATAGCCGGTTCTCGAGTGACCCAACGACGACCATCACTTTCGGTAACCAGTGTATGATCGTTGACACCAATAATGGCGTTTTCTGTTGTTTTTAGTACCATGGTGTCCCTCCAAGTTCGGTGGAGACTCCCATCATGCTTATAACTTTGAATTGTAATAAAGTCGCCTTCTTTTGGAAGCTTCATAACTAACCAACTTTCTACAATTTATAAGTTTATCGTTTACTATTGTACCATAAAATTACCTAAAATCTGTGAATTTTACATGAAAATATTAAAGATATTCTCTGAGAGCGCTTGCTATATCCGAAAAATCGTAGCCCTTTCGTGCTAAAACTTGGGTTAAACGCTGTTTAAGTTCGTATCCTTCATATTTTCGGACATACTTAGCATATTGTTTATCGAGTTCCTTGAAGATGAGTTCCTGAGTCGTTTCTTGGTCAACTTGACTATCCAACTGGTCAAAGGCACTTTTAGCATCAGAATAGGAAAATCCCTTGTTGGTCAGATTTTGGATTATCTTATCTTGCAAGGCACGAGTTGGAAGTTTTCCCTCATATTTTTTCAATAGTTTATTAGCTACACGTTGAGCAACTTCCGAAAAATCAAATTCTTTCAAGTTCTCTTCTATAGTAGATTTTGAAATCCCCCTTTGTGTTAGTTTCTGAGTCAGTACATAAGGCCCCTTGTCTCCTGAAAGTTGATTGGCATTGATGATAGCATAAGCGTACTGACCATCATTAATCCACTTATCTTTTTTAAGATTAATAATGACTTGAGAAACGATGTTTTCATCAATATCGTATTTTTTCAGATATTCTCTGACTTCTTTTTCAGTGCGAGCTTTAAAGGATAGGTGGTAGAGGGACAGATTTTTACCATAAGAAAATTGGGCAAAGTCCTGAATCTCTTTCAATTCGTCTTCGCTTATCACCTTATCTCTCGATAACATAAAACGAACAATTGTATCTTCAGTAATATAGCATTTGTCGTCATTATCAAGCTCCATCAGATAGAGTCTTTTTTTCTTTTCAAGTTTTGTGATTTTCATAGTTCTATTATAACTCAAAATGTGAGAAAAAGCTGAAACCCCTTGATATAGCCGTTTTTTGTCCCTTGATGATGAATTTTAAGAACTTTTTAGGAACTTTGTAAATTCTCAATGGCTTTTTCATAAAAGGAAGTCGCCTTTTTCTTATTGTCTTTGGATAGGTGGCTATAGATATCCATAGTCATTGAAATTTTAGAATGGCCTAGCCGTGTTTGGATTTCTTTGTAAGGCAGGCCAGCATTAAGCAATAGACTAGCGTGGGTGTGTCGGAAGGCATGGAAACTCAAACGAGGACATCCAGCCAGTTTTAAATGCTTTTCTAGTCTAAATCTAAGCGCCCCAGCTTCTCTATAGTTGTCAAAGGTATCAGAGAACACTTTTTCAAAAGTTACCCCTATTTCCCTACCTAATTGGGATTGTCTTGCTTTATAGAGCCGAAGCATGAGTACCGTTTTGGTATCAAGTGCTATTTCTCTAATGCTACTTTTACTTTTAGGGCTAGTGATTTCTTTTAGGGTGTTTAAAGTCTTGGTAACTGAAATACTACCGTTTTGTAGGTCAATATCAGACCATTTCAAGGCTAGACACTCACGAATACGCAACCCAGTCGCTAGAAGTGTCTTATATAACACCGTATCGGAGAAATTTTTATAAGTGTTTGGCAACTGATCCAGATAATCTAAGAATTTTTTCAAATTGTCGTCATCCAGATATTTCAGCTTTTTCCCTTCGTCATTTTGGTATAGAGAAGATCGTTGTAATCTTTCATTTGATGGTAATCATTCAAACTATTGCGAATATGCCACAATTTGATTGGCGATATTTTACTATATTTCAAAATATCGTTTTTTACACTTTCGCAAGCTAATTGATAGTAGTGATAGAAATCTGTGGTTTGTTGATAATCACGCTTGAACTTAAATCTATTTTTAGTCAATCCATTAGCTCTTACATAATTTTCATAAGCTGTTCTACAAATAACATTGATGTACTCTGAAATGATTTGTGAGTTAATAAATAACTTGCATTTTTTATTTTGAGCTTCTGATAAAAAATTTTGATACCCGAAGTCATTGGTTGAAAATGGGGAGAAAAGATATATCCAGACATTTGTATCAACAATAAAGCTTTCGCCTTGATTAAATGTGTAAATATTTAAATCTTTTTCAATAGCCATCCTGCATTACCTCGTCCTGCAAATCGGCTAATTCTTGTCTTTTTTCTTTGCTATTAGTTAGAACGAGACCAATCTTTTGTAAATGAGAATTACTGACTGATGATTTTTTTATCTTTACTAACTTTGTTAGTTGGTCTGTTGGTCTTAAGTCATAAAGCTGGCCAATTGCTAGATTCAGAAAAGCTGTGGTAAGTGTTTCAATTCCTGTGAAATCTAGTGTTACCGGTTCATCTTTTTCAACGTATTCTTTAATTTTTTGGAAAACAATTTCTCCAGTGTCAGATAGGATAGCTGATTTACTGTTGATAATCTCAGCGATATTTAGTGTTGTCATGTTTGCTCCTTTATATAAACCAATCTTCTAGTAGTCCTGATAAATCTATTGTATCAGAAAGGGAGGTGGTTTGACAATCATCAAGAAAAATAGTGATGATAGCAAGTGTTCCAGAGATGTTAAATGGGAACTCCAAATAGGTAACATAACCAGTTTTATCGATGTGATAATATCCGTTATTTGATACTATTTTAATCTCGCCTTTTCCGTTAAGTTTTTTCTTTAGTAAGTATAATCCGACCCCGCTGTCAAAATTTTCTTTTGTAGATGTACCTTTATCAAAAGCCCACTCAAAGTAATCTACTGAGTTAGGGAAAGAATGTCCTTTGGTTTTTATGTTATCTATCATTCCAATACCATTGTCAGAGATAGCAAAAGATATGGTTCCTTTTTTACTATCACTAGGTTTACGAGGGTAATGTTGACCACACATATAGAGTACATCTGAATGAGAATGATCTCGAACGTTATGAATGATTTCTAACAAGGCTTCTTTTATCTCGCCTAAAAAATCCTCAGAGGTTTTAGTCCGAATCTGCCTTAACAACTCATCATCTATATATTCGTCAATTTCTTCGATATTTTTTATATTTCTTCTAAAAAATGGAATGGTGGTGTTATAGGTATCATCTAACTCATATTCAAGACCAAAATGTTTTAAAAATCCATTTTTTAAAAGGATTTCCTTTGATTTTAGGGAAAGATTATCTAATAATGCATATACGATTGCTCCTCTAGCATTAACTTCGCTAAATATCATCCCTAAAAAAACAGTCATTTCAGCATTTATCCAACGGATATTTCCAAAGTTAAAAACAACACTATCTTTTTCTTCTAGAACTGGAAGAATATTTTCTATTTGTTGATAGAGCTCTAGTAGAATAGGATATTCGTTATTAAGAGTCCGTGGTAAAAAAATTTCATATTTTGCCATTTTCACACTCCTACAATATTCTTAAAATCTTTCTAGATTATATCTTTACCTCAGGTCAAAAAAGGGAAGTAACAATTAAGCTACTTCCCTGGAGCGCAAAGACTCAAAGTTTAAAAATATGAGGGTAAACCTCTAAGTAACTTAATTATAGTTCAATTTATAAATACTGTCAACGATCTACTCAAATCCTTTGAAACTCTCTAAAATCTTATCTTTTGAGTCTGTAGCATTAAGCACTAAAACAACATAATTTCCGTAGATATAAGCAGGGTGCCCAATCAACTCTTTTTCTTTTTTAGCCTCTTCAAACATCGGGTTTTTATCGTAATATTCGTAAACTTCTACGGCGGTATTATCCTCTAAGATAAACCCTTTTCCTGATTCAGCTTGAATGAGACTAGCTGATTTTTTTATTTCCTCTTTGATTGTGAAACCATTGCTTTCTAGTGCTTTTTTAAAATCGTCTAAGCTAGTAGCCTTTTTAGAAGCATGTTTGTCGTTCGCTTTGGTTTGCTCCGTTTTTGGTTGCTCTGAGCTATCTTTAGTAGTTGATTGATTGTTAGAGCAAGCTACTAGAACGGTAGCAGAAAGTAAAATAGCTGATGTGCTTAGTAATTTTTTCATAAGTAGCCTCCTATATGCTGATGTTTTTCTGATAAAAGATTTAGTGGGATATTCCATCTTTTTTACAATAGACCTATGGGATAGAGTAGCTATTGGCGGATATGGAGCTTATATAGTGATTATAGATTTTATATTAGTCATCATAATCTTTATGAAGAACAGGATTATCAGCTAATGAGGAAATTATTGTACTAATAGCTTCCCTTTCTTTCTTGTCTAGTGTTAAAAAATCAATAATAGTAATTTTAGTCTTATCAGGAAAGGTCATTAGACCCGCAAGAAATCTTCCGATATTTGAATCAGCATAGTCTTGCATTCCTTTTAACATAAGATCTTTTTTTTCTTGATTCCAATTTTTAAATTCTTCTTTAGCAAATCTTCTATGTCCATAATAGTCTGTGATTTCTCTAAGGTTTTCTATTACGGTATCCCTTACTTTTTCACCACGAGTTAGCGCCAACAAACCATATCCTGCGAAATCTACTGGGGATTCCATGTTATCACTATATTTCTCTAGAGTAGAGGTTAGGTAGGTTGTTCTTCTTTCGTCTTCCCCTAAAAGATATCCAACATTTACCCCGAAATATTCTGCAAGTAGTAGAGCAGGTTTTGATTTGATTTCATTATTTGGATTTTCCCAATTTTGATAAGTTCGTAAAGTAATATCCAAACCTAGTTCTTTTTTTATAATATCTTCGTAAAATTCTTTTTGGGAGAATCCTTTTTCTATTCTAAGTTTTTTTAGATTATTTTTAGGTGTTTGTTTTTCCATTAGTTATCCTCTTATACGTTTATCTAAAGTATAACATAGTAGAGAGAAAAAATAAAATCATAGACGAAAAAAATTTCATTTATCGCTTGACAACGAAAATAAATTCGTTTATAATTCAAAGTGTGATGAAAAAACTTTCGTCTAAATCAAGATTTTTTAGAAAGGAGTGAGTTGATAATGTTTTTAACAATAGAACATGCAAAAAAAGTTCGTCGAAAACGAGGGGAGCTTCAGCTTGGAAAAGTTCAGTTAGCCAAGAAACTAAAAATTACACCTCCTACTCTAGCAAAAATTGAAGCTGGCAACTACGATGCACCTAAGCGCATTTACGAAAGTGTGATAGAGTGGCTTTTAGAAGATTATTAGAAAGGAGCGAACTAATCGCAATAATACTCTACATTTACAGATTTCTCATGTGGTGCTTTACTACTGGGGATTGATAAACGGATCTAACTAAATATTCGTTAGTGTAATTTGCTTGCTACCTATAGCAGTATCAAGGGTTTGTAGGGGTTCATATTCTCCGATTTTACCCTACTTTAATGCTTTACCTTGGTACTGTTTTAGGTGGCAAGCACGAGCAACAAGAAGAAAGGAGCGAACCAATGGAATTGGTTTATATGGACGGCAAGAAAGAGCCGTATACTACGAGCGAAATCATCGCCGAATGTGCTGAAGTACAGCACCATACTATTACACGCTTAGTCAGAGACAATAAAGCTGATTTTGAAGCGTTGGGAATACTTGGATTTAAAATCCATAAATTAGATAAGAGAGGGCAACCGAAAAAAATCTATCTTCTGAATGAGCAACAGGCAACCTTGCTGATCACTTATCTAAAGAATACCGAACCAGTACGGCAATTTAAAATGAACCTAGTCAAAGCATTCTTTGAAATGCGTGATGAACTTTCTAAACGCTATCTTCAACGGGAACTGGAAAAGCCAAAGCGCAAGACCTTAACCGAAGCTATCAAATCATGGGAGAAAGCGCCCAAGCATGCCTATAGTACACTTACAAACTTACTGCTAAAGGGAGCTACAGGGAAAAACAAGTCTCAACTCATGCAAGAGCGAGAAAGTGGAAACGGTATTGACAGTTTAACCAGTGATGAACTTACAAACTATCAGCGCTTGGAAGATATGGCAATAGCGATGATTAACTTGAATAGGGGGTATTCAGAAATTAAAGAACTAATTTTTAAAGTATAGGAGTATAGAAAATGGAAAATGAATTTAAGACAGTTACAAATGCCAAAGGGTTAGAAATTCCCAAGTATTCCAAGGATTTTAAAAAGCTAGTTGAGAAAGACAGACAACTAGCCAAATATCTTTGTATGAACTACGAGAACTTGGACAGTGAAGACCTGGGCGCATTTCTTGAGACAGTAGAGCAGGGATTTAGCTGGATTCTGGATCTTATCGAAAGTAAAGACTTGCTTTATAAACCACAGTCAGGTAGTAATCATGCAAAAAGAAAATAAAAAATCACTTGCTCAAATTTTAGACGAGGCGAGCAAGCGACAGGATAAAAGGTATACGTTTTTTAACGTACCTTGATTATAGCATGAAAATGCTACTGAAGCAATAACTAATAGCAGGCAAGCAATTAGAAAAGGTTTTGAAATCAAGCGATGACAGGGTGATTCTAATGCCTTGTTTAGCTGAAAGATGGGTAATTACCCACGAAACATCACTACATGCGTCCGCCAACTTGGGGCAATCGCCCAGCGTTTGGAGTGGTGAAGTATACCATATAGAAAACAGGCAAGAAAAGGCACAGGAAAACAATATGACATTAAACATAAAGGAAATTCAAGAGCAAGGGAGCAGACTTGGAGATGTGCTTCCAAGAATTGAATTAGTAAGACAGTTGAGTAATTCGCTGATAATGGCGAAAAATAACGGAGTAGATACTGATATCTTATCTGGACAGATGGCAGAGGGGTTAGGCGTTATTCGTGACCAGATGGAACAACTCTATAGAGAGTTGGACGGGATTGCAGTTTATCTCCTTAATTGTGAGAATTTTGAAGAATTGGGGTACAAGTCAGATGAAAATTCCAGATGTAATGAAAATGACTCAAGTAGAAATTGATGATTTTATGGCCGATTTAAAGGTTAACAATCCAAATTTATTCCAGTTTATTATTGATTTTTTAGATAAAAAAATATCTATCAAGGAAGTTGAAGATTTCCAAAAGATGGAACATCAAGCCCAACAGTTATATATCAAGAATTACAAAGCGAGGGCATAGCATGAATGAACTAGATTTAAGCAATACACAGGCGCTTATTTTTACCGTGATTTTGATTGGCTTTCTGATTTACCTAAACCATCGAGACCGCAAAAAGAGCGCCCAACTGGAGCGAGAAAACAGGAAACTGGGAGAAAGTCCTAGAGAGAGTTTAAGCCCAGATTATGGGCGGTATATCCAGCTTGCAGGTATCAATAAACAAGGAGCGATTAAATGACTTGTGAAATAAATTTATATACTGATTTTAAAGAGAAGCTAGATAAGTCCAGCTTAACTAAAGAGACTTTTATAAATTTGTATATAGGTAATATAAAAAATCTATCAACAATTTTAGGAATATTAGATAATCAACTTTCGGATAAAGAGATAAGATACAAGGTTCTTAAAACTATTGAGATGATTATAAAGGATCAGGAAGATATTTTACATAGGGCAATAAAAGGGCAAATGATATTTCATAAACCAGCCTAGAAAACGAGGAATAGGATGAATTTTACACTGAAAGGGGTGGAAGGATATGTTTAGTTTGAGTAAAGAAAGCGAACATGATTTGACTAATAGAATAAGCACAGTAGTAGAAAACTATCTAGCAGTCCGAGAAAGACCTAAACCACGACTAACTGGTTTAATGTCAGCACAGGAAGCCATGGACGAGTTAGATATAAAATACAAAACCTTGCAAAAGTGGGAAGGTGCAGGACTAAGACGTTACCAACCACCACTAGAAGATACTAGAAAAGTCTATTACAAAGTTACGGATATTTTGAAGTTTCTGGGGGTAGATGATGGCAAAGACTAAAATATATTTTTGGTTGAAAGTTGATAAGAAGTTTTTTGATAATCTTTTTATTAAGCGACTTAAAAATATGCCTGGTGGCTACACTATGACAGTGATTTATATCCGTCTTATGTTGGAAAGTTTAGAAGATGATTGTATTTTGTACTATGAAGGCTATTTTGATAGTTTAGTACAGGAATTAGCTTTAAAACTGGATGTCTCTGAGGATGATATAAATATGACAGTAGCATATTTCACAAAATGCGGACTGATTCAGATTGATGATGATGGCCATGCTACATTGTCACAAGCAAAGGCCATGGTCGAAAGTGAAACGAACTGGGCTAAATATAAACGTGAACAGCGAAAACAAGCCCAAAATGTGGCAAGATTGGAGAATATCCAAAAGAGTGGGATAAATTCCAACTTGTGTCCAACAGAGATAGAGATAGATAAAGAGTTACATAAAGATAAAGAGTTATATAAAGAATATATATTGTCAGGTAAACCTGACTTTGTATTTCCTAAATGGCTAACTTCGAGTATGATTGATGAGGTAACTAAAGGACGTCCTGAAAAATATTTAATCAGAATACCTTTAGCTTATCTGAATCATACAGTTGGGAAAAATTATAAATATTTGGACAAAAACTTGAAGCCGATAATGGCACGATTCAAAGAAGGCTATACACTTGAAGATTTTAAACAGGTGATCGATATTAAAACGGCAGAATGGAAGGATAGTCCTGAATTTTCTAAATATCTGAGACCAGAAACACTTTTCGGATCTAAGTTTGACGGTTATTTGAATCAAAAGCCTAAAACCATAAAAGGGAAGTTAGAAGACAACTTCCCAGACCTACCATTTTAGGAGTTGCACAGATGAAGGAACAATTTAAAGAATTTAATAACAGAAAAATATCGGATAAAGTTTGTGATATTCATCAGGTAAATTACTGGGAAATTTCTATACCTGTAGTAGGGAGTTCAGAAAGAAAAATACAACCATTTTGCCCGGAATGTGTGAAGGGAGATATTAAACAAAAAGAGCAAGACCTATTACAGAGGTTTGATGATAGACAAACATATTTCAAAACTTATGACGTCTTAATGCGTGATAGTACAATTCCTAAAGAGTTAAAGGGAGCGACATTTGATAATTTCTTTGTTAAGACGACAGAGGAGCGTCAGATGTTAGAATTTGTAAAAGGTCAAGCCCAGAAGTACCTTGCAGGTATGACGGGAAATACTTTAATCAGCGGTAGCACAGGAATAGGAAAAAGTCATTTATCGCTTGCCCTGGCCAAAGAAATCAATGAGAGCTTCAGAGAGAAGAACGATCCTAAGAGTGTCTTGTTTGTCAGCTTAACCGAGATTATCAAGCAGATAAAAGAAGGTTGGGCTTATGGAAGAAATGCAAACTTAACAGAGTATGAGGCAGTTAAAAAGCTAGTTGATGCTGATTTTCTAATCATCGATGACCTTGGGGCAAAAAATGGAACAATCACTCCTAAGAGCGACTGGGAACAGGATTTCTTGTTTGATATTATCAATAATCGAGAAACTACGATTTTCAACACGAATCTAGATAGCAGTGAATTGCGAACGGTTTACAATGCTAGAAACTCAAGTAGAATTTTGAAAGGTTTAGAGGGGAACACTTTTAAGGCTTTCACAATCAAAGATAAGCGATATACGATTAACACAGTGAGGGGAGAGAAAGGTTAATAGATATGGATGAAATGAAATTTTCGACAGAAAAAGGCTTTATTGTCTACGAAAAATGTGGTATAATAGAGATAGAAAAAGTTCCAAGATTTGGAGAGATAACTTTAGTCTACTCAGATGGGAAATTTACTCATCTAGTCAAAAAAGAAACTAAAAAATAAGTCTATTGAGAACAACTCAGGGGCATACCGTAAGCATATGATGCTAGTGGTATGTCCCTTTTTGCTTGAGAAGAAAGGAGGTGAAGAAGATGACGGTAGATACTTCATTAGGGTATGTGGTAGCTAGTAAGTTTTCTATTGATCCAGAAAAAAGACAGAAAATATTTTCAAAATGTAAAAATGAAGATAGCAGTTTAGAAAGTGGGAACCATGAAATACTAGAAAAATATGCTGACGAAAATACAAAATCAACAGTTAGAAAAAATGATTTTAAAAGCTCGTAGAGTTCTAAAAGAAAAGCTAAGAGCTAAGAACTTTAGAAAAAATTATAAACAACGAGGAGCAATAAAAAGATAAAGGAGTATAAAATGGCTAAAAAATTTAGTTTGGTAGAAAAGTATGTAAGAAGTAGAGGAATGAGTATTGATGATGAAAAATCAAAAACAGGTTTAATATTATCACAAGATATCACAAGTATCTATGACGTTCCTGAAGAAGGAAAAGAATTAGTGGATCTTGTTAATGTGATTGAGCATACGGGTACTGGTGGAACATATGAAACTGTAGGTTTTGATGATGAACATCTATCAGAACTTGAATCAGAAGAGTTTAGAGATAGTAAAAGTGTAGAACTTAGAAAAAAACAGATTAGAACCAAGTTTGAACACAAGACATTTTCGGGCCGTATTGCCTTGTCTTCTGAACAAGTTGAAGATGGAGAATATAATATCTCAGACTTCTTAAGTAACAAAATTACCCGTCTTTGTCGTAAAACACGTAATATTGAAATTGGAAAAATTCTAAAAGAAGCACCTGAAAAAAATGTTTCTAATTTTGACGAATTGAAATACACCATAAACGATTTGAATCCTGAACGTCATAATACTCTTGTATTAAGTCAGTCACTATTTAAGTTTTTAGATAAAGAGAAATCTAGCGATGGAAATTATATTTTAAAAATTAACAAGAAGGAACGATACTCAGAAAACTTATACGTTGATAATGTTATTGTTGTATCTGATGAAGTACTAGGAGTAAAAGGCGATAAAGTTGCTTTCGTTGGGGATTTGTACAATTTCGCTACTTTATTTGAAAGAAATAAAAATAGCTTACGTTGGGTAAGTGAATCCGTTATTTATGGAATGAGTTTAATGCTTTATACTCGTTTCGTTGTGAAGAAAATTGAAACGGATTGCGCTTTCTTTATAAAATGGAATTAGGAGATAGGGGATGGATATTAGAGAAGTATTATCAACATTAGAAAATCTTGATGATAAAAAAGATAAGATTGCAAAAGCAAGAACAAAGTTGGAAGAAAAAAGAAAAACAATTACTGGAGAGAAGAAGATTTCATTTGATAATATTGATTCTTTTCTTGAGGATAATGCTACTTCTTTAGAACAAATTACTAAAATGAGTGAATCAATCAATCTTTTAGAGAAAGAGTATGATACTTATTTCTGGGAGGCAAAGGCAACGATATTTGAATATATCTTTAAAGAGACTAAGCTAAGAGCTGAAGAAAAGAAAATCTATAAACGTTACCAGAAGAAACTTAGAATAATTTTAGATGCTTACGATGAAATTCAAGCACTAAAGAAAGATGTAGAAGAAATACATAAAGGCGTAGTTGGAGAAATAACTCAGGAGCATTCTCTTGCAGTATATCGGACAGAAGTAAATCCAACAAGTATCCTTCCGTTCTTAAATCCTGATATCAGTGGGCATATGAATTTTTCTAAGGAATATCGTGAGATTAAAGAGTATTTAGGTAAAGAGTAATTCATTAGAAACAAGGCTGATTTGAATATCAAGAAATTGATAGCTATATCAAAAATGGCCTTGTTTTTAATTTCAGTAAATTAGTTTCACAAAATGAAGAAAGCATAAACTAAAACAGAGTATAGGCTTGGAAGCCATGTATATCAGTAAGTTATAGAATGGGGTGAGTTTCACAGAATGTAAGATAAGAGAAACTGGGGAATAAATTAGAGGGGAGTACTTTAGATTGTCATATTGAAGAGCTATCAAACTAAAAACAATGATACCTGGTAAGTAGAGTGTTGAAAAGCTTTTAGCGCTTTTTGTCAGATTGACAGAATGCAAGATAAGAAAATTTTAAAATCGAAGTGGAGGTACTTGACTATGTATGACCTTAGTAACAGAGACTTGGACGGGATTGATAATGAATTAGAAAGATATAGAACGCTTGCTAATAAAATTTACTTGAGAAGACAAGAGTTGATACATAACAAGAAACATGGGAATGAAACGTATATTAGATCTCAGGGTAAGAAAGTTTCAAGTCCTACTGAAGATACTATAATTAGAATTGAAGAAGATTTAACCTTAAGATATCTGGAAGGTTTTAAATTAATTGTAGATACCTTGATGGAGAATCTGATTGATACTGATCTAGTCATCTTTAAAATGAGATTTTTAGAAGCTGGTGTGACTTGGGAAGACGTGGGAGAGAAACTAAATAAAACTACTCGTTATATAAATAGTCGAAGAAAAGTAATCGCTAAAAGATTTATAGAACTGAAAGGATATTGACTCCCCCCACGTTGAAAAAATTTTTTTGAATACTTTGGGAACCGGTGAAGGGAACTTTTTCCAAGTCGGAGCACTTCAGACAAAAAGGGGGTAAAAACCTTCCAATTGGTCAGAAAAAGATTAGTTTTGAAGAAGGAAGATATTTAGTAGAAGAAATTAAGCTTTTACCATTGTAATTTAAAGTAGAAAGCGGATGACTTACTTTCTGAGATTCCAGAGGATGGCAGGAAGTGAAAATCAGGTTACGATAGATGAACAGGCTTGGAAACTTGTCTTACCTGATCAGTGGAATTTGACTAGTAAGCATGAAAAAGTAATCAGAGAGGTTCTAGAAACATTTGTCCATTATATCAATAGGATAGAGAATGAACGTGCTAGAAAGTGTTTTATCATTCATTATTGTTACATGAGAAGACAGACGGCAAGTGAATGTGCTAAGATTGCTGGGGCTAGTTCAACTAGCTATCAGAGATACAAACAGATAGCTGTCTTGAACTTTGCGAGAATCCACGAGAACGGAGAACTAGAAGCCTATAAGTAGCTATCAGCGGAACGATTGCAGTCTAGGGCGCCCCGTTTTAGGGCTTCATCATATAGAACTCCATGAATCAACTAGAAACCCTTAGAAATGAATCTAGGGGCTTTTAGATTTCTGAATATATAGGTTAGTGAATATGGTATAATGGTGATAGGTAATAAAAAAAGCACGTTTGACCGTGCTAGTTTCTTGCCTGCTGAACTCATCATATAGTATAGTGGCTCCTTTATGGGGCTTTTTTTGTGAACATTTTTAGGAACTTTTAAAGAATTTAAAGAAAATATAAGGAAATATGATTTTAAAGAAAATCAGGAATATCAAGGCCTTTACTTACTAATGAAATATAAAAATCAAGCGGTAGCGGAATAACTCAAAATGTGATAAGATAGGGGTATGAATCTGAAAGTGAAACAAAAAATACCATTAAAAATCAAGCGCATGGGAATTAATGGTGAGGGAATCGGCTTTTATCAAAAAACCTTAGTCTTTGTGCCTGGTGCTCTCAAAGGAGAAGATATCTATTGTCAGATTACTTCTATTAAACGTAACTTTGTTGAGGCAAAATTATTAAAAGTTAACAAGAAGTCTAAATTTCGAGTTGTGCCAGCTTGTACTATTTACAGTGAGTGCGGAGGCTGCCAAATCATGCACCTGCATTATGATAAGCAGCTAGAGTTCAAGACGAACTTACTTCATCAAGCGCTGAAAAAATTTGCTCCTGCAGGATATGAAAATTATGAAATCCGCCCGACAATTGGTATGCAGGAACCAAAGTACTACCGTGCTAAGTTACAATTTCAGACTCGAAAATTTAAAAATCAGGTTAAAGCAGGCTTATATGCACAAAACTCTCATTATTTAGTAGAGTTGAAAGACTGCCTGGTACAAGATAAGGCAACCCAAGTGATTGCTAATCGTCTAGCAGAATTACTTACTTATCACCAAATTCCAATCACGGATGAGAGAAAAGTTCTAGGTGTTAGAACTATAATGGTCCGACGAGCAAGAAAGACTGGACAGGTTCAGATTATTATTGTTACAAACCGCCAGCTTAATTTAACCCTGCTGGTAAAAGATTTAATTAAAGATTTTCCAGAGGTTGTGACAGTAGCTGTTAATACAAATACAGCTAAAACCAGTGAGATTTATGGTGAAAAGACAGAGATTATCTGGGGAGAAGAGAGTATTCAAGAAGGTGTACTCGATTATGAATTTTCGCTATCTCCTCGAGCTTTCTATCAACTAAATCCTGAACAAACAGAAGTCCTTTATAGCGAGGCAGTAAAAGCGCTGGATGTTAGTAAAGAAGACCATTTGATTGACGCTTATTGTGGAGTTGGAACGATTGGATTTGCCTTTGCAAAGAAAGTAAAAACACTCAGAGGTATGGATATTATTCCAGAAGCCATTGAAGATGCTAAGCGAAATGCTAAAAGAATGGGATTTGACAACACACATTACGAAGCAGGAACAGCGGAAGAGATTATTCCTCGCTGGTATAAGGAAGGCTACCGAGCAGATGCTCTGATTGTAGATCCACCACGTACAGGTCTGGATGACAAGTTATTAGATACAATTCTTACCTATGCACCAGAAAAAATGGTCTATATTTCTTGCAATGTTTCGACCTTGGCTCGTGATTTGGTAAGATTAGTAGAAGTCTATGATATCCATTATATTCAGTCGGTCGATATGTTCCCACACACCGCTCGAACTGAAGCAGTGGTAAAATTAATTAAAAAAGTTTAAAAAGTAGTTGACAAAGTTTGAAAAGTCTGTATAATAGTAAGAGTTGAAAATAACAGCTCAGGTCCG